>NZ_CAWUDP010000009.1:0-156579 GCF_963920835.1 Scytonema sp. PCC 10023 | reverse complement strand
GATGAGGGAGATGAGGGAGATGAGGGAGATGAGGGAGATGAGGGAGATGAGGGGAGCAGGGGGAGCAATGACTGATGACTGATGACTAATGACTAATGACTAATGACTAATGACTAATGACTAATGACTAATGACCAATCACTACTGACTATACTCATTGCTGAGGTGAGATATCGCCTGTTTAATCCACTCCTCCACATAAGCATCTTTAGGGAGCCCAACATCTTCACTCACCACATGCAAGGCGTGACTTACCTCATTGGCAGTGTACCCGAGTGCCAAGAGCGTCATTTGTACCTCTTCTAGAATACTTGGTGCAGGTCCGCCTGTCGCGACGAAGAACCCTGCTGTCTTACGCCACTCTACCAACTTGCTTTTTAGTTCCAAGCATAGGCGTTCTGCGGTTTTTTTGCCAACACCAGGGGATTGAATGAGTAATTGAGTGTTGCCGGCAATAATCGCCTGCACTAAGTCTGGTAGTTCCAAAGTGTCCAACAGGGCGATCGCCAAAGCTGCACCAACCCCACTGACACTTAACAAATGGCGAAACAGATCTCGTTCCCCAGGTGAACCAAAGCCGTACAGCAATGGCACTTCTTCGCGAATTTGGTAATGGGTAAAAATTTGCACTTCGCCTCCGGAGTCTGGCAACTGCTGTGCCAGTCGTGCAGGGATTTGCAAATCATACCCTATACCATTCACTTCCAGTGTCAGTGTATGGCGATTACCATTATTGTTTTGGATACCAGCAACGATTCCTTTGAGATAACTAATCATTCTAAGAAACCAAAATGTTTTAAGCCTTCTAGTATTCCACCAGCACAAGAATTTGTTGCTAGGTAACGGTAGTCAGCAGGATGTTCATTATGCCATTGAAGTAGCTCTGGACGAGCATTGCCGACAATAATTCCCCGTTCTGATCCTGCAGCGAATAAAGCAATATCATTACCAGAATCGCCACAAACAACCGTTTGCTCTGCTACAAATTTCCACTTTTGGCGGAGAAACTGTACTGCCTGTCCTTTATCGCTGTGATGGGGCACAATGTCAAGGTCTATACCGCTACTGTAGATTAACTTTATATTTAAACCACTTTCTTGCAACTCTGATTGAAGTTGTGGTAAAACCCTTGCAGATGGCTCTTCTTGCAGGAAAAAACTCACCTTGAAAGGACGCTGTTCTGAGTTGGGCTGCGGAACCAACTCAGAAAATTGAGTTGTTTTTGCTACTACAAGGTCACGGTTCCAACCAGATGAAAGTTTTTCTGACCATTCTGAATCAGGATTGCCACTACCGTCAAGATAAATTTCTGTTCCCACAGCTAAAATCAGGGCATCTGGTTCTAAAAGATTTTTTTCGTCTTTGAGTTCTTGGTAAAGAACAGGCGATCGCCCTGTCGCATAAACAATTTTGCTGCCATGTTCTTGGCGTGTCTGTTGCAGGCGATCGTTGAGTTCGGTCAGCGCATTGTCATCGCCAACCAGGGTATTGTCTAAATCGGTTACGAACAGAAATTTAGCCACAGCAACCTCTTTTATTAGCTTTACCACCAAAAAGTTTATGCTGATTTGGCACCAATCTCATCTGTTTTCGTTTTTAGATAAGCAAGTTGACCAGTTATGCTAAAACCATGATCTGATTAATCTAAACGATTTACAGGCGTTGAATTTAATATAGTCAGAGAAATTTACAATCATCATCAGCCCTTGAGGTTCTAACTAGATCTATGCAACACCGGAGGATTTTGGAGTGGCGACCATTTTTAGGTTTTTACATAACTTAGCAACTGCCAAGCGAAATCCTCTCCACAGCCTCAGAACCCGGTTAGGGCTGGCAATTGGCAGTGTTGCCTTTGTGCTGTCAATCTTAGCAAGTCTGATTGTCGGATACACTACCAGCGAACAGGTCAAAGTCGATGTTGGTCAGTCGCTAGCGCAAATCGCTTACCAGATGGCTGATAAGCTAGACCGAGGGATGTTTGAGCGCTATCGCGACATTCAAATTATCAGCACACTGGATATCATCCGCAATCCAGATTCTGTATCACAGCAGCGTACACTCTTAGAAAAGCTGCAAAGCACTTATACTGATTACGCTTGGATAGGTTTAACTGATAACAAGGGTATTGTTCAAGCCAGTACAAGAAAATTATTAGAAGGCAAGGATGTTTCTCAAAGACCTTGGTTCATTCACGGGCGAAGAGCAAAATATATCGGTGATGTACATGATGCTGTAAAACTGGCGAAATTGCTACCCAATCCGACGGACGAACCACTGCGTTTTGTAGATATCGCGGTTCCTGTAATGAATCTTCAAGGTCAGCCACAGGGTGTTTTAGCTGCCCATTTAAGCTGGACATGGTCTAAAGAAGTGGAAAAATCTCTATTGCGTTCAGTGGAAGAACGCAACAAAGAAATGTTTGTCCTCAGTCAGAATGGTGATGTTTTGCTAGCCCCCCCCAAGTTCCACGCTGTCAATTCCCTATCCCTTAAAAGTATTAAAGCAGCGCAACAGGGGATGAATGGTTATCTGATTGAGAATTGGTCGGATAATCACACTTATCTGACTGGGTACGCTCAAAGTGTTGGTTATCGGAATTACCCTGGATTAGGGTGGTTGGTGATCGTACGGCAAAAAACTGATGTCGCATTTGCTCACATAAGGCATATACAACAGCAAATATTTATTGCGAATATGATACTAGGTATATTGTTTGCTGTTTTGGGTTGGCTTGTGACAGCAGCAATTACCAACCCGATGTTGGCGATCGCCAAAGCCGCCAACTACATCCGTCAAGGTCACAAACTAGTTAAAATTCCCGTCCTACAAGGTCAAGATGAAATCGCCAATCTCTCTCGAAACATCAGCCAGCTCGTTTCCACTTTAACCCAACAAGAAAAAGACCTCAAGGCAAGTAACACCCAATTGCAGCTAGAACTCACCTCCAAGCTATTGGCGCAGGAAATGCTACGACAAAGCGAAGAGAAGTTTCGCCAATTAGCAGAAAACATTCAAGAAGTTTTTTGGCTTCAAGACTTTAAAAGCTGCAAAATTATCTACATCAGTCCTGCATACGAGCAAGTGTGGCAACGCAACTGCGAAAGTTTGTATGCTAACCCCAATTCCTGGTTGGAAGCTGTTCATCCAGAGGACAAAGAGCGCGTAGTTACTAACATACAGCAAAATACATATAGTGCCTACCAGAATGAATATAGAATTGTGCAGCCAGATGGCTCTTTACGTTGGATTTGGGATAGTAGTTTTCCAGTTTACAACAATCTTGGACAAGTCTATCGTCGAGTAGGAATTGCCCAAGATATTACCGAGCGTAAACTTGCCGAAGAAACACGTTTGGCACTAGAGAAAGAAAGAGAAATTAGTAAAATCAAATCCGACTTTATTACCATTGCATCTCACGAATTCCGCACACCGCTAACCACTATTTTGTTGTCTTGTGACTTTCTCCAAAACTATGGCGACCAATTATCTTACGATAAAAAAGAGCGACATTACAATCGAATTAAATCAAGCGTCAAACATTTGACTCAGATATTAGAAGATGTTTTAATTATTGGGAAAACAGAAGCAGGGAAACTTGAATTTGAACCGAGTCCCATTGACTTGATAAGCTTTTGCTTAGATTTAGTCGAACAGCTACAACTGAACGCTGGCGAAAAGTATTATCTCAACTTTGTTGAGCAGTGCGTTTACGGCTGCAAAAGAGAAGACCTACCTGTGATGGATGAAAAACTGCTTCGGCATATACTCACCAATTTACTTTCAAATGCCATAAAATATTCTCCACAAGGAGGTACTATTCTCTTTGAACTTATTTGTGACAATAAAAGTGTTATTTTTCGTATTCAAGATCAAGGTATTGGCATTCCAGAAGAAGACCAGTCCAAGCTATTTACCTCCTTTTTTAGGAGTAGTAACACAGGCAATCTTCCAGGAACCGGACTAGGGTTAACTATTGTCAAAAATGCAGTTGAATTGCACGGAGGACAAATTACGGTAGAGAGTCAAATGGGTGTAGGTACAACATTTACCGTGATACTGCCGCTGAATAAAACAGTTGCAGTGGAAAAAACCTTGACGAAAGGAAGTGGTTAGTAGTTAATCGAATTAGTCGAGACACTACAATGCCTACTAAAGCGGTAAAAGGCGGGAGCGTAGGTAGTTCACTCTTCTATGATCAAGTCGTTTTTAATTAATCGTTTTTGTAAAGCAACAACAACAGCAGTGTGGCGATCGCCTACTCCCAATTTATGCAAAATAGCATGGACATGCACCCTGACTGTTCCAGGTGTAATGTAGAGTGCAAGAGCGATTTCTTGATTGGTTTTTCCTGCTGCCAACAGCGACAGGATTTCCTGTTCGCGTTGCGTCAGACGATTGGAGGGTTTTGAGAGATTTTCTGAGTCTGGTTGGGACGGATCGAATGCAAATGTTGAACGAATTTCTTTGGTTGCAGTTTCATCCCACCAAGATGCTCCAGCAGCCACAGAACGGAGTGCCAACACTAACTTTTCAGCGGCAATTCCTTTAAGGCAGTAGCCTTGAGCACCTGCCTCAATTAACCGCGCAATCAGGGATTTTTGAGAATGGGAAGTTAAAACTAAGATTGGCAGATTGGGATTTTGCTGCTTAATTTGTCTACACGCCTCGATTCCCCCGATTCCTGGTAATCCCACATCTAAAAGCACCACATCGACAGGATTTTGGTTGACTAACTCAATAGCTGTTTCACCATCTTCAGCCTCAGCGATAATCTCTAACCCAGTTTCTTGTTGCAGCCGAACGCGCAAGCCCAACCGGAAGAGTTCATCATCCTCAACTAGGAGAATTTTGATTGGGGTAGATGGCATCTGACACAGTTAGAGAGGACTGAAATGGGTAAACGGGGAGTTTGAAAGCAAAGATAGCACCTGTGGGTACTCTGTTCTCTGCCCAAATTATACCGCCATGTGCTTCAATAATTTGGCGAGATAGGTAAAGTCCCAATCCAGAGCCTTTGGCTTGACGATCGCTATGCCCCTGGTAAAACCGCTCAAATAAGTGGGGGAACTGTTCGGGCTTGATACCCGCACCTGTATCCAAAATTTTTACAACTTGATACGACGTTTGCGGCTCTAACAGGACTTCAACATGATCACCGCGCCGGGAATGGTTGATAGCATTTACCAAGAGATTGGTAAAAACTCGCTGAAGTTGCAGGTTATCACCCTTAACCCAGAGCGATCGCCGCCAATCAGAATCACCATAGCTCAATGATAGATAAACACGACGATTTGCAGCTAAATCAGCGAGAGTACCAGCCACCTCTTCTGCCAACATCGCTAAATCCACAGGTGCTAAGTCAAGCTTTAAGCCTTCAGTATCATTGCGATAGACATCTAACAAGGTTTCTAGGAGTTGTAGAGAAGTTTTATGACTACGTACCATCGTGGCTAAAACTTTCTGCTGTGCTGGTAAAACTACACCAAATTTTTCTTGTTGAAACGCTTTGAGAGTTTCAATTGCTCCCAGCAACGGCGTTTTTAGGTCATGGGTGAGTGTGGAAGCAAAGTCTTCTCGTAGTCTAACCAATTCCTCTTGTGCTTCTAGTTTTGCGCGTGTCAGGACGATCGCTTCTTCTGAACGCCGGATGCGATCGCTTAAAACACCTGTCACAATCAACGCCATCGAGGCGATCGCTCGATCAGCAAATGTGGAAACTTGAGTCACTTCACCCACAGGCACCCACATATTCAGCATGGTTAAGCACACAGCAACGAGCGTTGCATAAAAGGTGCCAAGCCGACCTAACCAGGAGTTCGCCAACAAAATCGGTCCCGTGTAGAGATACCCAAACACGTATTCACTTGGCGTAGAGAACTCCAGAACTATAACAAATGTAAATAGACTAGCGATGAGCAAAGACTTGCCTAAACGCGATTCTTTTCCAGGCAATCTAGCTTTTAAAGATACCATTCATTAATTGCTTCTTGCTATGAATTATGTTAACTGGACAACTCCAATTAAACTTATCTATTCATTTTATCCTGCATACCATATTTATTCCGACAAAAAAGCGTTTATATAAAAAATATACCTTGGATATAGATACTATCTAAACACCTTCCGCTTACATATAGACTTGCAACTAAACGCTGCTTATAAAAAATAAATCTTGTTTTATATCCTTCTACAACTTGTTTTTTTGCAAATTTTCAATAACTATATAAATTAATACTAAAGAGAAAACATTTTTTCATTGTTCTTTTGCTCGCAAAAATGCGGCTATGGCATTAGGTTTAACAAGTGTAAAAATTCCGCTCAATAGCTGCCATTGTGGCATGGCTTTAACTAGCTTGCAGTTGCCAGAAAAATGCTTGGTTCTGGGCATCGTTAGAGATAATCAACTTATCCTGGCGAGTGCAGAACCTATTATTTGGTATGGAGATTATGTACTGGCTATTGCCTTAAATCAGTGAACAGTGAACAGTGACCAGTGACGGCTCGCTTTGGTGGGGGATTTAAACCCGCCACCAACGCTCTCTGGTGCTCTTGGTGTGGTGTTTCCCCCAACGATAAAACTGATAACTGGTAACTGGTAACTGATAACTGATAACTGGTAACTGTTAAATTCAGCTTTAGTTCCTGTGCTCAAACTTGCCCTTAACAAAAAGCATCCAATTCACTACTCACACAAAGAGTGTTTCATCAAAAACTCCACAATAATGTAATGTATCGGGAGCTTTTTTAATTCATGTTACAAGGATGGATTCAAATTGCTATGACGTTACTCATCGTCATTGCAACAACTCCCGTGCTTGGGAGATATATAGCTCGCGTTTTCCTTAAAGAAAGAACACTGCTTGACCCTGTGATAAATCCGCTAGAACGAGCGATTTATGCCTTTAGTGCGGTGCATCCACAGGAAGACATGACGGGCTGGCAGTATGCTAAAGCAGTGCTGTATAGCAATCTCGTCATGGGGATTTTGGTATACCTCATCCTGATGTTTCAAGGATTGTTACCGCTTAATCCTACAGGACTAGGTGCGCCTAGTTGGGATTTAGCATTGCATACCACTATTTCCTTTCTCACCAACACAGACCAACAGCACTACTCTGGCGAGACAACCTTGAGTTATGCCAGTCAAACTTTTGCGCTTGGTTTTTTAATGTTTACCTCGGCGGCGACGGGTTTGGCAGTAGGCATTGCCTTTATTCGCGGTTTAACTGGCAGACCGTTAGGCAACTTTTATAGTGACCTCATCAGGTCAATCACACGAGTCTTGCTGCCCATATCTATTGTGGGGGGATTGTTGTTAATCTTGGCGGGTGTGCCAGAAACCTTAGCAGGTCCAGCAACAGCAACCACCCTAGAAGGAGCAACTCAGGTAATTGCCCGTGGTCCCGTTGCCCACTTCGAGATGATCAAACAACTGGGAGAGAACGGCGGTGGCTTTTTTGGCATTAACTCAGCCCATCCCTTTGAAAATCCTAATGGGTTCTCTAACTTGCTAGAGACTTGGGCAATGATTTCCATCCCCTCAGCGCTGATTTACAGCTACGGTGTGTTTGCCAATAACCGTAAACAAGCATGGTTAGTGTTTTGGATGGTCTTTATCATCTTTGTCTTTTTAGTAGGCATTGCAGCAGTCGGTGAGTTTCAAGGAAATGACCTTATTAATCCCCTCCTAGGAGGACAGCAACCCAACTTAGAAGGAAAAGAAGTTCGATTTGGTTGGGCGCAAACAGCACTGTGGGCGGTCATGACCACAGCAACTATGTGTGGTGCGGTGAATGGAATGCACGATTCCTTGATGCCATCAGGTGGTTTTGCCACTCTGTTTAATATGTTTTTGCAAATCATTTGGGGAGGTCAGGGAACTGGCACGGCTTACTTGTTTATATACTTGATTTTGGCGGTGTTCCTCACAGGGTTGATGGTGGGACGGACACCAGAATTTTTAGGACGCAAAATCGAGAAAAAAGAAATCGTCCTTGCCAGCGTAGTCTTGTTAGTTCATCCCTTTGCCATTCTCATTCCTTGGGCAATTGTCTTTGGCTTTCCCGATACTTTGTCAGGCATTACTAACCCAGGTTTTCATGGGGTTTCCCAGGTGGTTTATGAATACGCTTCAGCCGCAGCCAACAACGGTTCTGGTTTTGAAGGATTGGGAGATAACACCCTTTGGTGGAACCTTAGCACCATTGTCAGTTTGTTGGCAGGGCGTTATATCTCCATCATCGCCCTACTGCTACTAGCGGATAGTATGTCTCGCAAGCAACCTGTTCCTGTGACTTCAGGCACCTTGAGAACTGATACCAAACTGTTCACCGGAGTGACAGGGGGCGTGATTTTGATTCTTGGTGCCCTCACCTTCTTCCCCGTACTCGTTTTAGGTCCTTTGGCAGAAGCATTTCAAATTGCCAGAGGCGGGTAAACAATTCAAAATTCGGCGTTGCTGAATTGAGGTATGAAATTTTTAAGTTTAATTTTCAAAACCCTTGTCTTTGCGACTTTGCGCCTTTGCGCGAACCTAAATTCATACTTTGAATCAGCAACGCCCAAAATTCGTATTCATAAGAAATTCAAAATGGAAATATCCACGAAACGGCGACAAGAAAGCAAACACAAGACCAAAGTCAAACAAGCCGGACTCTACAGGCAAGCATTTCG
Organism: Scytonema sp. PCC 10023; assembly: GCF_963920835.1. Classification (NCBI taxonomy): domain Bacteria; kingdom Bacillati; phylum Cyanobacteriota; class Cyanophyceae; order Nostocales; family Scytonemataceae; genus Scytonema; species Scytonema sp. PCC 10023. The sequence goes on along the minus strand of NZ_CAWUDP010000009.1, from coordinate 147,906 downwards.
GCAAGCATTTGTCAAGCTGCACCCGCGTCATATGCTCAAAAATCCGGTGATGTTCTTGGTATGGGTAGGCACGATCATCACAGCGCTAGTTACGATCGCACCTAATCTGTTTGGTCCAACTCCCGGTGACAATCCCAGATTATTCAATGGTCTAATTACCCTGATTTTGTTCTTTACCGTTGTCTTTGCCAACTTTGCCGAAGCCGTCGCCGAAGGACGGGGTAAGGCGCAAGCAGATGCTTTGCGATCCACAAAATCCGATGTGAAAGCTCGTAAACTTCTTCCCGATGGTTCCATCCAAGAGGTTAATTCCACAGCTTTACGTCGCGGCGACCAAATCAAAGTAATTGCTGGCGATATCATCCCCGCCGATGGAGAGGTCATTACCGGTGTTGCCTCCGTTGATGAATCTGCCATCACTGGGGAGTCTGCACCAGTATTGAAAGAACCAGGGACAGATATTGCTAGTTCCGTCACTGGAGGAACACGTATTATCTCCGATGAACTGATCATTCGTGTAACATCTGACCCAGGCAAAGGCTTTATTGACCGAATGATTGCCTTAGTAGAGGGAGCCGCCCGTAGCAAAACGCCTAATGAAATTGCCTTAACAGTTTTGCTGGCAGTCCTAACCCAAGTTTTTTTAGTGGTGATTGCGACTCTACCTACGGTTTCTGTCTACGTAAAATCGCCAGTAAGTATTGCCATGTTGATTGCCTTGCTGGTGGCGCTGATTCCCACTACCATTGGAGGATTATTAAGTGCCATTGGGATTGCCGGGATGGATAGAGTCGCCCAGTTCAACGTGATTGCCACCTCCGGACGCGCGGTAGAAGTCTGCGGGGATGTGAACACCTTGGTATTAGATAAAACAGGTACAATTACTTTAGGGAACCGCTTGGCAGAGGAATTTATTCCCGTCAACGGTCATTCCCTTGATGAAGTCGCAAAAGTTGCGCTGGCATCTAGTGTGTTTGATGAAACACCAGAAGGAAAATCCATCGTCAAACTAGCAGAGAAATTAGGGGCAAGATTAGATTTTGACCGCAAGCAAGCAGAAGGTATTGAATTTTCTGCCAAAACGCGCATGAGCGGCACTGACTTACCGAAGGGAGTACAAATTCGCAAAGGTGCCGTGGATGCGATTAAAGGATTTGTCCGCTCCCGAAATGGACAGTCAACTCCCGAACTTGATACAGCCTACGAGCGAGTTTCCAAATTGGGTGGAACCCCGTTAGCTGTATGTCAAAACGACGACATCTACGGAGTGATTTATCTCAAAGACATCATCAAACCCGGCATTCGAGAACGGTTTGATCAAATGCGGCGCATGGGGATAAAAACCGTTATGCTCACGGGAGATAACCGCATCACTGCGTCTGTCATTGCCCAAGAAGCCGGAGTCGATGACTTTATTGCCGAAGCAACTCCAGAAGACAAAATTGAGGTGATTCGGACTGAACAAGCGCAAGGAAAGTTGGTTGCCATGACTGGAGATGGTACTAACGATGCTCCAGCTTTGGCACAGGCAAATGTGGGAGTGGCAATGAATTCTGGCACACAAGCGGCGAAAGAGGCTGCCAATATGGTAGACCTAGATTCTGATCCCACCAAGTTGATTGACATCGTCACCATTGGCAAACAACTGCTAATTACCCGTGGCGCACTCACCACCTTTTCCATTGCCAACGATGTCGCCAAGTATTTCGCCATCATACCCGCTATCTTCGCCGGTATTGGTGTTGGCAGTCTCAACATTATGGGTTTGGCAAGCCCCGAATCTGCGGTCTTGTCAGCCTTGATCTACAATGCCTTGATTATTCCTGCGCTTATCCCATTAGCACTGACTGGTATCAAGTTTAGACCGCTAACAGCAGATCAACTTTTGCAGCGCAATATTTTTATCTATGGACTCGGTGGCGTTATTGCTCCCTTCATTGCCGTCAAAGTGATTAATGTGCTGATTACTGCCGTGGGTTTGGCATAATTACGATTTTGGATTTTGAATTATGGGATATTTACCACAAGATTTTTCTGAAGTGTTTGCCTTCGTAGCCTGCAAACGAAATCGCATTTCTCTAAGTCTATTTTTGCTGCTCTGCTTTAACGTGCTGCTAGCACCAGCAGTACAGGCAGCAACACAGGGACAGCTATCACGCTCTGCATCTTACACCATTGCCTTCCTGGGACTTGTCACCCTAAGCCTGTGCATTTATTTATTCGTTGTGATTTTTCAACCGGAGAGATTCTGATGAGTCAGATGCGCCAAATCAATCAAGCTATTCGTTCCACCATTGCTCTGTGGCTGCTAACAGCATTGCTCTATCCCCTGTTCATGCTGCTGTCTGGACAGATAGCGCTTCCCTTCCAGGCAAATGGAAGCTTACTCACGAACCCTCAAGGAACAGTCATTGGTTCGGCATTAATTGGTCAACCGTTTAAGGGCGATCGCTACTTCTGGAGTCGTCCCAGCACCATTGATTACAGCACCAAACCCGAAGTTGCCACCACAGGAGTGTCAGGAGCCAGCAACCTCGCCCCCAGCAACCCCGAACTCCTCAAACGCATTCAGGGCGACATCGCACAGCTAAAACAAGCTAATATTCAGCCGACCGCCGATTTAGTTTATACCTCTGGCTCCGGTCTAGATCCACATATTAGCATGGCAGCAGCCCAAGCACAGGTGCAACGTGTCGCCACTGCCCGCCGTATTGACCCCAACCAACTTCAAACCCTGGTAGCTAAAAATACCGATGGCAGATTCTTGGGTATTTTTGGCGAACCCGGAGTCAACGTCCTGAAGCTAAATCTGGCATTAGACGCTTTGCAACCTAACCTTTAGCAAACAAGGCTTACTCCTCGTATATGTTCCATTCCTGCTATACAAAACTTGACCAAACTTATTTAAAGCTAGCCATTCAACTAAAGTTTCCTTTAGAGGGTCTGCTTCTTGCTTCTATCAAGAGAGTCGGCTCCTTCTTGTCCACAAGCGTAAATTCGGGTGTAGCCCACCCTATGTATCGAAACGAATAACCTTTTTGAGGCTTTTAGTCATTTGTCACCCGTTATTTTCAGCTAATTTAACAAACTGTGGACTTCCCGTTTGACCTTTTTACAGGCTTGCTAGTAATGACCGCGACTGTGGTTTACAAACCAGAAATTTTAGCCTTGGTTTTCGGCATTAGCTTAATTATACAACACAAGCTCTGTGAAAAACTTTCTTAAATTCCCAAAGTTTGACTAAGTTTAGCAAAGTTTTTGACTATTTAATTATCCTCTAGCGTCTCCCCTGACAGTTCCTACATCCGCACTGCCCGACGCGGGAAGCATAAGATTTTTATTGGTATGGCTCCAGGTGTCGGCAAAACTTACAGAATGTTGGAAGAGGCACATCTTCTCAAGCAAGATGGTATTGATGTTGTCATTGGCATCTTGGAAACTCATGGACGCAGAGACACCGCTCTTAAAGCCGCAGGGCTAGAGGTGGTTCCTAAAAAAGCTCAAATCCATCAAAACATCACCCTGCAAGAAATGGACACGGACGCAATTATAGCGCGCTCCCCCCAACTTGTGTTGGTTGATGAACTCGCTCATACCAATGTGCCAGGTTCACCTAGAGAAAAGCGCTACCAGGACGTGGAAGTGATTTTGGCTGCCGGAATTGATGTCTACTCCACCGTCAACATCCAGCATTTGGAAAGTTTGAATGACCTTGTAGCGAGAATTACAGGTGTCGTGGTGCGAGAGCGCATTCCCGATCGCCTGCTTGACGAAGCTGATGCTGTTGTTGTGATTGACGTCACCCCAGAAACTCTAGAAGAGCGCTTGCGAGAAGGCAAGATTTACGCCCCTGAGAAAATTGAGCAATCCCTCAAAAACTTCTTTCAGCGTCGTAACCTAATTGCTTTGCGGGAACTGGCATTACGAGAAGTCGCAGATACCGTTGAGGAAGAAGCAAACACCTCCACCTCGGTTGGACAGACTTGCAATATCCACGAACGAGTTTTAGTCTGTGTGTCTACCTATCCCAACTCAGTACAATTGCTCCGTCGGGCGGCACGCATTGCTAATTATATGAATGCGCCGCTGTACGCTGTGTTTGTAGAAGCCCCCGAGCGTTTCCTGACCAAAGAAGAAAGTTTACACATCGATACATGCAAGAAACTGTGCCGAGAGTTTGGCGGCGAATTTTTACACGTCAAGAGCCACAACGTCGCTAAGGAAATCGCTCAGGTCGCAGCAACTCATCACATCACCCAAATTGTCTTAGGTGAAAGCCAGCAGTCCTTATGGAAAAGATGGCTCAAAGGTTCCTTTACGCAACAATTAATGGAGTTAATCAGACATCAAAAAATAGATTTACACATCATCGCCACTGAAAAATAACTGAACAAAGATCATAACTGCACCGCTAACTGTTCAGAGAAGTTCACTTCCGTGACAATGACTGCGAGCAGCCGTCCCAGAGTATCGACTATTCATCCTTTAACGTTTCAATCAACAAATCCACCTTCTGCTGTCGTTCCTGCAAAAAACTTTCACACTGACGTAAAGACTCAACAGCCGGTGCAAATTGGTCAAACACCTCTTGTAATTCCAAATCACCCGCCTCAATGCGAGCAATAATTCTCTCTATTTCAGCAACCTTAGGTGTAGGCAAAAGTTTGTAGGTTGGGTTGAACGAAGTGAAACCCAACAAAACCTTGCATTGGATTAATCTTGAGTTGTGCGACGCACCTCCATACATGACTACTCTCCCACAGTATTTAAAATACGGGCGTAGAGAGCATCAGCAACTCTAAACTGTGCGGTTGCAATTAGGTTATCAAGCACAGGTTTGACAGCTAAAATCAATCCCTTTTGTTTGGCTTCAACTAGAACACCCAACAACCCTATAATCCGCAATCCTAACCTATCAGCTTCTGCTCTACCTCGTCGTTCGTCGATAAGCAGCAGTTCGGCATTCAGTTCAATAGCTAGCGCAATAGCTTCACATTCACCTTCATCCAATTGTTGCTCCAAGAGGGTTACAATTAGGGGGCGGTTTGTTACTTGTCGTACCTCAATCCATTCGAGTGTCTTGACCTCGCTGGAACCTGGAACAAGAGTTGCTGTACCCGTCAGTTCCTGATAAACAGCTTCTGGAATCAAAATTTTACTATATAGCTGCCGGAGTAAATCTAATTGACCAATTGCAGCAAGGCTAGTGATTGGCGAAGTATCACTGACAATAATCACAACCTGCCTAACTCCCGCAAGTTCTTCAAATCGAGTTCAAAATCTTCAATGTCATAGGAGTAAAGAGGAATTTTGCGTTCTTTAAGTAACTGCTGAAACTGTATTTTATCTATTTGTGCAAACTTGCTGGCGTGTCCAAGCGCAAGCTTTCCAGACTGAAACAATAGCAATGCAACTTCCTGCTTGAATTCGGCTTCTGTCATCCCGCAAGCACGCAAAGTTTCATCTGATATGATGACGCTCATAGTTTCCTCTTGTTAAAGATAGTACAGACATTTACTCCTACTCTTCTTCTAGCTTAATCCAAGCTATACATTGAAATATTACTGTTTCAAAGTGTTTGATTTCCGACTTTATCTTTTTCTTCCGACTTTATCTTTTTCTAGCCTAAATACAATAACATCCTTATCAGTCAATCACTTCAGACCCTTTGTCATATTGTCAGGGCGGCGACCCTTTAGTAGAGCAACAGCAAAGTCTTCACCCTCGAAGCTGAAATAAGGGGTCTGTTTTTCTTTACACAGAGCCATAGCGCTGTCAGGTACTTTATTACTGAGATGAGTGATCAGATGAGAAATCTTTACAAAATTCTCATTAGACTGATTGCCCTCTCCCTTCAAAGCTTCAAGAAAATGATATGTATAAATACTCATATCTTTCTTAGGTCTAATCCAGGAACTTTCCTCTCCTTGGGATGAAGTAAAAACTATCCGACCCTTACCTTGTTTTAGGTCATCAATGACACTCTTTGGAATAGGAACTTCCTTAAAGTTAGAGGGAATTTTTTTAGCGCTCGCCATTCCTGCTGCATGACAGCTATCAATGATGACCAGAAGTCGTTCGGACTTAATCTGGCGCAAAGCATCAGTGAACTTTTCTGCACTTAGAGATGAGCCTTCAAAGTCGCGAGGGTCAATGTCATGTGGCAGCAGATAGTAGCGGTTTTGGCTTTTATTAAACCACCCATGCCCTGAATAATAAACAACCACCGTAGCTTTTGGGTCAGCCTTCGCCTGCTCCTTGAGCCAGTTCAATTGTTCCAAGATGTTACTGCGCGTAGCTTCTTCATCATGTAACAGCCGAATATGCTCGGAGTCATTAGGATAAGCACAGAAATTTGGGTCAACCAAAACTTGATGAAGTGCCTGAACATCTTTGACAGTCACCGGTAGGGACAAAGGGTCGTAGGCTGATTCCCCAACACCGATGAGTAAAGCATAACCATGATCAAATGTAGCAATTTTTGGGTTAGGATTTGGCTTGATTGGTGATGGAGAATTTGGTCGAACCCGATACATATAAACTACCCCAGTCAAGCCGGATACTGTTGCTATTATCGTAAATAAAATAAACAGCAATTCTGTATAACTGGCTTTACCAGGTGGATCAGGAGGATTAGGAGGAATAATGTGTTGTTTAATGAGTGCCTGTATATTTTCTTGTTTGTCAATAAAAAATTTGTTGACAATTTTTACCCATTCATCGTCATCACTTGGAAGTATTAATCCATAACTTTCATAACTGATTACCAATTCTGAATCAATGTAAAATTCATTTGATGTTCTTGAATTTAAATCTTTTAAAATCCTTTTCAAAATAATTTCATCGCTAGCTACTGCATCAACTTTTTTGGTTGCAAGAGCATTAAATAGAGCTGCCCTACCACCCTTTATCTTTACTATTTCTATATTTGAAAGAAAGGCATTAAAGTAGCTTTTAAGCCTATCAAGTGTTATGCTAGAATCAATAACTCCAATTCTAGGTTTTGAATCATTGGAAGAATTAAATTGCACATGATTTTTTAAAAATGAAAATTTATTATTTTGAGATGTACGTATTAAAAGTAAAGTTTGAGTTGTAAAAAAAGAATTAGAAAACGTAATTCCTTTTTCGTTTGGTCTAATGGAATCAGAACCACATTCACCAGCAAGATGAAGAGCATCCTGATAAGGGTATCGAGTATATTTAAACCTTTTTTCAATACTGATCGGATATCTTACTATATTGACATCCTCTTTGATAAATTGATGTTCTTTTAAATATTTATCCAGTAAATCTATTAAATTTGTGCAAAAACCTTGCCATTGACCAATATGATCTTGAAAGCTAATAGGAGGAGAGTCTTGTCTAAGTCCCCAATTCATTTTTTTATTAACTATAGCTTCTTTTTGAATTCTATAAGACACTGAACTTGTGACTGAGGGTGTCTGTGTTAATCCAGGAGAATTTAATAGTAGAGTTACTTCAGTTAAAGTCAGAAAAAATAAAATTTTTATATTTATTATTCTTGGTAACAGCATTACTATTCCTATCCTAATATTTTACTGCTCTAAAAATATAAACACTAATGACTAATAACTATTAACTAATTTAGCTTGTTGACCTGGAGGTGATAGCTCGTTGTAAATTAGCCAGAGCGCGGTTGTAATTCAAAATTGCTTGGACTCGTTGACCCTCAGATCTTGTCAAGTCATTTTCTGCGTCAATGACTTCAGTTTGAGTGCCGACACCAGCTTGGAAACGCAAACGTCCTAGACGAAGAGCTTCCCTTGCTTGCTCAACAGCAGCATTGGCGGTTTGGACATTCTCTAAGTTAGACTGCAATTGTGAATAAGCTTGTTCCACCTCAAACCGAATGTTATTGCGTTGGTTGGCAAATTGAGTCTCAGCAATCTTCATTTGAACACTTTGCTGAGCTGCTTGAGCTCTTGCACTTCCTCCATCAAATAATCTTAGTCTTGCTTGGACTCCTAGCGAATAACCATCATTAACACCAACGCCATCATCGAAAACATCTTCTAGGTTATAGCTAGCAACGAGGTTCACTTGTGGCTTCAGTTGAGAAAGCGCGACTCGTTGCCGTTTCTCAGCAATAGTACGCTCTGCCAACCGTTGTTGCAGTTCTGGGCGGTTTTGAAAAGCTAAGACGATAGTTTCTGGCAGGGGAATATTCCACAAACCAGCTAATCTCACTGGATCTGCCGTAGTGACATTAATAGACTGCGGCAAATTCAAAGTTTGCGCTAATCTACGACGAGCAATTTGCTGCTGTGAGAGTGCATTCGTCAGCTGTTGCTGGGCATTTGCTAAATTTACCTGAGCACGCAGAATATCAAATCGGGTACTAACACCTGCTCTTTCTAAAGCTTGTGCATCGCGCAAACTAGCTTGGGCATTTGTCACAGCAGACTGAGCAATGCGTACGTTTTCATCTGTTTGTTGCAGGTCGTAGTATTGAGTGGTGACATTCAGGCGAATGACCTCAAATTGACGCTCAACTTCCAATTCATCTGAACGTAGCTGTTCCTCAGCTGCTGCTCTAGTGGAACCACCAGGTCCAAAATTATAGAGACCATAACTTAGTTGCACGCCACCACGAAAAGTCGTAGTAGCTTCATCTTGATCAGAGCGAAATATCTGAGTAGATGATAATTGAGCCTGTTCACCTCGTTGCTCTGTAGAAAGCTGGCTCACACCAGACTGAGCGCGACTCAAGTCAGCACTCAAACTAATAGTTGGATACATACCAGCTTGAACTTCCCGTAAGGCAGCGCGACTACGTTCTACCTGGAATAACACTGCCTGTAACTCGGGATTGTTACGTCGTGCCAGTTCCAAAGCTTGCTGTAGAGTAATCGGCTGAGTTCCTTGAATCTTGACTTCTTCCGGTTTGGTAGGAAACTGTAGGGGATTTAGGTCGACATTGAGGTAATCAGGTACTTGTGCGGCACCAAGTCCAATATTACCTAAAGCGATAACACAATTGATACCCAAAACTACTATGTAGCGAGCAGCCGACATATTACTATTTATACTCCTAAGTAAAATTATTTTTCTAGGGTAATATAAGGATTAGTCTTACCAGGAGCAAAGTAGCTCTGAAAGCATTACTATGTAAGCGTTTCTTTTATCGAATTTTGGCAAGTCATCTTTGCCAAGTTCATTTTAAAGTAGGCAGAAATCGCACCCGACTGCAACGAAAAAATTAGGGTTTGAGCTATGTCAGCAGCAGACTACAAAGTTCTGCTTTAGGCAAAGTTGTACTACTTTGCCCGTCATGGCAGAACCTCTCACATTCAACCTGGTAGGTAGGGTATTGCACCTTGAGAGTATAATATTCTCACAGTGATTATAGTTGTCTGTAATTCGGATTGTATGCTGTTGGTGATATTAATCACATTATTGTTAGCGCTTGGACTTTGAACCAAGAAAAGTGTTCGCGTAGATATTGACTCTGTTGCCAGTGCCGAAACATTTGACCTGTCACACCACCCCACACCGGAAACATCCACGGGGAAAATTCTCCCCAGGGTTCCCCACTTTCTCTGCTGCTATCTGCTTATTCATTCTCTAACTGGTTAACCATAGACTAACCACTTAACATCCTTCTGCACTTCGCAGGCGATCGCTATTTTTCTGCCACGTCCCATTAGCTGCGATCACGTTGGGGAAAGCAGTGAAGTCGTGCTTCTTGACAACTAACAACGCTCCAACTAACCACGCTCCAACTAACATTTATTCTTCTTTCAACGTTTCAATCAACAAATCCACCTTCTGCTGTCGCTGCTGCAAAAAACTTTCACACTGACGCAAATACTCAACAGCCGCTGCAAATTGGTCAAACACTTCTTCTAATTCCAAATCACCCGCCTCAATGCGAGCAATAATTCTCTCTATTTCAGCAACCTTAGCCTCATAATTCCAACCTTGATTCATAAAATCTCTTGGCGTCCTTGGCGTCTTGGCGGTTTATCACTCTTACTCTTGCTTGAGTCAAATTTTTTGAATATTAAACCACAGATGAACACAGATGCACACAGATAAATTATCTGCGTCCATCTGCGGTTCTAAATAACCATAAACTGGATTTTTGCAAGACATCTACTCTTTAACTTCCGTAACTTTAACTTTAACCTCACCCTGATCCAGCTGAACCAACAACTCCTCTCCCACAGCCAACTCAGCAGCAGAACGAGCGATCGCACCATTTTGCTGACGCACCACCGCATAACCACGCTGCAAAACAGCTCTAGGATCAAGAGTAGCCAACTTTTGGCGTAACATCTCTACGTGCTGCGTTGCTTGCTGCAATTGCGCTGTTGTTGCACCCACCAATTGCTGACGCTTCCAACTGAGCTGTTGCATTTCCTGCTGCATTTGTCTATCCAACCGCAAGCGTCGCAAGCGGTTTCGCATTTCTTGGAGTTGGTTTTGTGACGTTTTCAAACAAGAATGTACGCTTTCATGCAAAGCAACAACTCGTTGCTGATGCTGAGCATATAATTCCCCTAGCGCTGGAACAACCCGTTCCGCCGCCGCTGTCGGTGTATGTACGGAAGCATCTGCAACTAAATCTACCAACGACTCATCTCTTTGATGACCAATTCCTGTAATCACTGGAATAGAACAACAAGCAACTGCTCGCACGACCCGTTCATCATTAAAGCAAGCTAATTCCTCAACCGCACCTCCACCCCTTGATAAAATCAGCACCTCAGCACGTCCATCCTGTTCTACCCGTTGAATGGCATTCACTATCGACTCTGGCGCTTGCTCACCTTGTACTGTAGCAGGCGAGAAGATAACGTGTAAACCTGGATACCTTTGCTTTAGTGTCTTTTGAATATCACCCCAAGCCGCAGCGGTGGGTGAAGTGACAACGGCGATCGCCTGGGGATGACGAGGAAGCGATCGCTTTCTTTGCGGCTCAAAAAACCCTTCCGCCTCCAACCGTTTTCGCAATTGCTGGTAGCGTAGCGCTTGCAAACCAACACCAGCCGGTAAAGCTTGCCAAACCGAAAGCTGATATTCTCCCCTTTGAGGATAAAGCCGAATACTTCCCAAGATAATTAACTGTTCACCTGGAACGGGTATCTGTGCCAGTTTTGCCAATTGGCTATTCCACGCCACACACTTAATTGCCGCACCACCATTTGGATCTTGCAGCGTAAAAAATAACCCACTGCGATGGTGGCTCTTGCTGGAAACTTCTCCAGTCACCCAAACTCGTTGCAATTCCTCATCTTGTTCTAGTAAAAAGCGGATATAGTCGGTTAACCCAGCGACTGAAAGCGCTGTTTCAGCAATGAGATCAGGATAATCAGCAGTCATCAAACCCTAAATAAGTGCAAAATAATTATGCAAATCGTAACAAATATCGGATCCTGGCAGATTTTGGTGATGTCGTTGTTCAAGCAGAAGGCAGATATCATGCTGCGGGCGAAAATTTGCTACATAGTTGTTTATACTTACCCAAACGAAACGGCAATTGAGCTAGGATATTGTCACACTTCGTTATTGACAAGTTATTCTCTAGCAAAGTGTGTTTAAATAAATTAGTATATCTGTTCTACTCCAACTCCTAAACCCACACTCCCGAGATCCATATATAGAGGCTCTGAATGGCTATTAACACCACTGATGTTGCTGGCAAGCAAAAAGCGCTCAACATGGTACTGAACCAAATTGAGCGTACCTTTGGCAAAGGAACAATTATGCGCTTGGGCGACGCTACCCGGATGCAGGTAGAGACGATTTCCAGTGGGGCGCTTACGCTGGATCTGGCTTTAGGTGGCGGTTTACCCAAAGGACGGGTCATTGAGATTTATGGTCCAGAAAGTTCCGGTAAAACGACATTAGCGCTGCACGCGGTCGCTGAAGTGCAAAAAAGCGGCGGTATTGCTGCCTATGTTGACGCTGAACACGCTCTTGACCCCACCTACGCTGCGGCGTTGGGTGTTGACACTTTAAATTTGTTCATTTCCCAACCTGACACTGGGGAAACTGCATTAGAAATTGTCGATCAGCTTGTCCGTTCTGCTGCGGTTGACATTGTCGTTATTGACTCTGTAGCAGCACTCGTTCCCCGTGCTGAAATTGAAGGTGATATGGGTGATGCCCATGTTGGTCTTCAAGCAAGATTGATGAGCCAAGCTCTGCGTAAAATTACTGGTAATATCGGTAAGTCTGGTTGCACAGTTATCTTTCTTAACCAATTGCGCCAAAAAATTGGTGTCAGCTACGGTAACCCAGAAACGACAACTGGCGGTAACGCTCTGAAATATTATGCTTCGATACGCCTAGACATTCGCCGGATTCAAACCTTGAAAAAAGGCACAGAGGAATTTGGTAACCGCGTCAAAGTCAAAGTTGCTAAAAACAAAGTTGCACCACCTTTTAGAATCGCGGAATTTGACATTATCTTTGGCAAAGGTATTTCTACTTTGGGTTGTCTTGTAGATTTGGCAGAAGAAACTGGTATCCTAATCCGCAAAGGAGCTTGGTACAGCTACAATGGCGAGAACATCTCCCAAGGTCGAGACAACGCCATTAAGTACCTAGAAGAAAAGCCTGAATTTACTGAAAAAATTAAGCAGCAGGTGCGTGAAAAACTAGAAATGGGGGCTGTTGTTTCTGCTAACTCTGTTAAGAAGACAGATGAAGACGAGGAAGATGAAGAAGAATTAGAGTTAATCGAAGAAGATTAACACTGGCGCTTTTGCAGTTTGGTGAGTGGAGCGATCGCTCCACCCACTTAATTCACAATAATCCCCGATAATGAATAAAAACCAAAATAGCCGCCCACGATCCCAATGCGACTTTTACTGCAACTAGGATGTTGAGCAGGGGGATAACCCCGCCGCTGAAAAGTGCGCCCAATTCTCCGTGCGGTAATTCAAATCCGGCTAGAGTTATAACCGACAGGACAATGAAAATCAGAACCGAAACCTTCTCCCATGTAGCGGCGTGCCAGCGCTTGTAGATCCCCTGCATCCACTCCGTTGATGAGGTAATCGCAATAAGTCCGATCGCCGTTCCACCTGCCACTCCAGCCGCAAAACCACCGCCGGGACTCAAATGCCCCCGAATCGCCAGTTCGATACCCACCATCGCGGCAATTGTTGCTCCTAGACGCGCCATAATAATGGATGGTTGATCGGTGAACTGATTGATCGCGCAGAACGGCCGTTCATTCGCCAGTAGAAACTTTGCACCCATGACCGCGATCGTAAATACCACCACTTCAAAGATCGTGTCATACAACCGATTCCTGAGAATGACAGCCGTAACTGCATTAGGTACTCCACTTTCTTGTACAAGCGTTTGGACAATCGAGAGCGATAAGTCCGGTGCCGGATTGGGCATGATCAGGAATTTGACGAACAGCGCTATCCCCGCTGCAATGTAGACCCATTTCATTTATGTTCCCCCCCTAAGTCTGGTGCATTTACATAGGTTAGGCTTGTCGCTGGTGACGAAAGTTCGGTTCGCATGATGTCATAGAGGCGTCGAACCCTAGTTGTGGTGTGATAGGGTTGCTGTTCGTCCTCACTCGCTACGGGGTCTTGATTATCGTACTCTCGTCTGGCACAGGCTGCATGGACTTCTTTGTCCATCAGCGCTCGGTGCAAAGCCTGCGTATTCGTGTACGGAACGACCTCAACACGCATATAGTGTTTGTGAAAAATTGTTCGTAAGTCATTCATCAGTTGCTCAAGATGGTCACACTTCTGCGAAGTCGCTACGCGAACGGCTTGTCCGGCTGCTAGAGACTCGTCATCTGTCTCACTCGCCCCATCTTCGAGTACACCAAGACGCATCACGAGCGATGAACGCACAGCGATCGCATAAAGCGTAATCGCCAGCAGAGTACCCATCAAGGCTTGGGTCAAAGCAACATCCGCCGCCCCCAAAACCGCAAATACTAATGTCGCCACCGCTCCCTGTATTCCCTGGATTACCAAGGCATGGTAGGGATTGGTCTGAAGTAACAGCATGAGCGCGGACAACGGCAGCAGGGCGGTTATGACATAGATATAGCTATCATTCATCGCTTCCTCCCGTGCTGGAAGAGTATGCCAATACATAGCCCAGCACTGTATTCCAGATTGCTAAGGTGATAATGCCAAGGATGAGCAGTGGCCATTCGCTAGGTACCTTCGGAAGGAGCAGTCCGACGATGATAAGCATGCTCCCTAGCGTATCTGCAACCGAAAGAGTATGCAGCTTGAATAATACCGAGCGATCGCCGACCAGGGGAAAGGTTCCCCAAAACCAGAAGAAAATTCCTATACCGATGCAGGTATAACTAAGCGCGGTGATCATAGTTGATTCATTCGTTTAAGGATTTGTGCCAACAACATTAATCCGGCATTACCCACACTCAGGATGATCACCCCTACAACACCGAGCATCCAATCATCCCGTAAGACCGATACAACCAGGAGTATGATTGATGCTTTGGTGGCGACACTGGCAAATGCCAACATCTTCTGCCAGATATTCTCATCCTGCCAAGCCTCGTACATGGGTATGAGCATAGCCAGAATCATTGCAATCAGTGCCAAGTTCATCGCTTTTTCCTCCGTCGCACCCAGTGGACTTGGTACCAGCCATTTTCGTGGTACTTCAAGACAATGCTTGTGGGCGTAAAAGTGATCAGAAATATATCCAGAAAGATGAGTCCAGGTGTCCGTCCGGGTTTGACTCGCTCCATCGTCACCTCTTCGTAATTGTGGGGACGGAGGATCATTTCAAAGGCTTCCTTATATGCCTGCGGAATCGCCACCAGAGTTTCCCACAGCGCCCGCAGCCAGTCCTTTAATGCTTCCGGGGTTTTGGGACGCCCCGGTAATAGGAGTGCGATGCTGACACCGATGATGATATTTGCCACACTCAGATTAGCGGTGAGCAAAAACCAGATAGCCAGTCGCAATATCAGATTCAGATGCCCAATCATGCTAGTACCATCCAGAAGAGCAGGAGCAACATGAGACTCATTCCACCGATCAGATGCTCAAATTGCTCCATAACACGGGGCAGCTTGAGTACTGCTCGTTTAAAAATCAAAAGATACGCCAACCAGCCAATGCCTATGATGGCGAGTGCTTTCATGATATTCGTAAGGGTATACGCCTGGTAATACATCCCACTATAGGCAATAAGCGCAGGGAGCAATAGTATCATCGGTAGCCAGAAACCGGGCTTTACTACCTCCTCGCCGTCCGCTTTATGCGGCAAGAATATGAATTTGGCAAACGAGATGGCTGTTCCCAAAGCCGCAACGTTCATGGCGATTATTTGCCAGGGCAGTAAATTTTTCGTCGTCAACACCTTTGCTCCAAAGCCAGACAACATGGGAAAGCCTGAGATCGAGAAGCTGGCGATGACCAGAGCAATCCAGAGTGTTGTATTGATCGGCTTGTGTTGCAGTTCCTTGAAGTTGCGGCTCGGTAAAGCACCTGCAATCAGGAAGAGTACCGATTTGACCAAGCCGTGAGTCAGTGCATAAAAGCCAGCGACTTTAGGTGCGGCGAGGACAAAGCCTAACTGCGAAACCGTATGAAACGCCAGCATCCGCTTGGTATCTTTTTCAAATACGGCATAGAACACACCCAGCAGCGCCGTTCCCACTCCGAAGAGCCGGATGAGCGGATCGACCTCCTCCACCATCAGCGCACAACGCACTAGCGGATAGACTCCAGCTTTGACCACAACTCCCGACAGCAACGCCGACACTGGTGTCTCTGCCTCGGAGTGGGTCAACGGTAACCACAATCCCGATACAAAAATTCCCCCCTTAACCAAGAGTCCCAGAAAGATCAGGGCAAGTGCCTCTGGTGGTGCTCCGCGCAAACTTGCAAAACTAAAGGAATGATTTGTCTGATAGGCTAGCACCGCACCCACCAGATAAAACAGCATTGCCGTATTGCTGATAAAGAGATAGCGCAAGGCAACCCAAATCGAGCGATCAGTCCGGGGATAGGCAATCAAGAGAAACGCGGCAATACCGCTCACCTCTAGCGCCACGTATAAACTGATAAAGTCCGCACAGACGAACGCGGCATTGATGCTACCATGCAAAATGATGGCTTGTGCATAAAAAAAAGCCGTCTTACCGCTGTGCCAACAGTAGAGTATGACCGCCGCCGTGACCAGCGCATTGGTCAAGATAAAATAGCCGCTTAACTGATCGACTACTAATGTGACGCCGAAATGATCTAGTAACTTTAGTGTCAGCGGCGGCTGTTGGACAAATAGCTGCAACGCATATGCAGCAGAAGCAAATGCCGTGCACAATGCGATAAATCTGTCAAGTTTGGGGAGTAGATAAATGGTGAACCCCAGAAAAAATGGTAGTGCGATCCATGCGATGGCTACGCCTGTCGTTGGCAAAGCCTCTCCTAGAGAAGGCATCGTAATGGTATTCATGGCGTATTGCTCTTCTCGATCTCGTTGGTTTCCAATGTCGGATTATCCCGTGCCAGCTTCATGACACCGACCAGCATTAAGCACTGAATCGAAAAGCCGATCACAATCCCCGTCAATATGACCGCCTGGGGAACCGGATCGGCGTAAGCCCGATTGTTGACATCTGAAATAATGGGTGTGAATAAGCCATCTCGCGATGCAATCAGCACGTAATAGGCGATAACCCCTGTGCTCATGACATCCATAGAGATGATTTTCATAACAAGGTTTTTTTTAAGGATGATGCCGAAAAATCCGCAGAATATTGTTGCAAATATGAATGCTTCCAACACGGGAATTGCCTGTTGAGTAAGGGTTGGTCGTAATTATCTTTTAAAAAACACACTATTTCTAATAGGCAGTTTGATTTCTCCGGCTCACTGGAGGGAATCCGAAGTTTTGCCCATTGCGGATAACCGTTGCTTCAGTGGTGATGGCTTTGCATAGCGCCGCTATCGCTTCTTCAGCTTTTAATTCCTGAATAAATCCGACGCTCGCGTTGGTCGTGGTTACTCCCCAAATCACCCGTGCCTGCCAAGTTGTCGGCTGGACAAGACGCTGTCCGGTCGTGGATAGATGAACCATGAGTAAATACCTATCAAACCGTGCTAAAACATATATAGCACGATGAAATAGTGCCATACCATAGCAGCACTATATAAAAGTGCCAATAGAAACCATAGACTGATGCCACATTAAACCGCTTTGCCGAGTCACTAAGCCATTCAAAAATTCAAAATGCTCTAACTCAAATGAAAGAATCGACTTATGGCAGAGCCATGCTAAACTTTAGCCCTAACTCACGCGCCGACATAGTAAACGGCTTGCGAGATAGTCAAGCTCCAAATCAAAACGTTATGTCCGTGAATCTCTTAAATGTGTCAGCACCGTTTGAATTAGTCGGGCGGCAGGCTCAATTTCAACGCATCACGCAAGTTTTAGCGCGTGACGGCGACCTGCTGATTGTGGGAGTGCCGGGAAGCGGACGACGGACTCTGGTGCGGCGGGCGGCTCAAGAAGTTGGCGCTCAAATCTTGGAGGTTGACTGCATCCGAGTTACCAATGGTCAGCGCTTTGTGCAATTGCTGTGCGAGAGTATAGACCAGACGTTTCAAAGTGCAGCCGCTCGATCGCTAATGCAAGAGTGGATTGAAGACAAGGCATGTGGATTATTTGTCCTGAAAGACGAAGCAAGTGGCAGACAGCGGCTGAAACCTGTTCGGGCAGAGAGCCAAGAGCAACAATGGAGAGCATTTGAGGTATTACTCCATCTTCTGCAACAGTTAGCGGAGTCTTCGGGCAAACGGGTGGTGCTGATTTTGGAAAGCTTCCCCCACATTCGCTCTTGGGATCGCAATGGAATGTGGGAAACGTTTTTGAGGAACGAGATTCAGCGTCAGACTGAGGTAAGTTATGTATTAATCGCCACGATCGCAGGAATCAGCATTTATCTTGATGAACCTGGCAATAATTTGGAAATCGTGCAACTGGCTCCCTTAGCCGATGATGTTGTCGCCGCTTGGGTTCAGGAGGGCTTGCATACCGAAGGGCTGACATTCGAGCCGCGATCGCAAGCGCTGGAACTCTTTGTCAATGCTGTGCAGGGACACTTAGGCGATGCTTCCGCACTGGTGCGACGCCTAAAGTCGGTACGAGTTTCTGACGGACTCATTCGCGATTGGCACGTCCAGCACGCAATCCAAGAACTGCTAACCGACCTATCGATGGTCTTTGAGTCATTACTCATGCTGCTTCCCGCCAATCAGGCGCATCTTTTGGAGTCCTTGGCGTTAGACCCTACCGATAAGCCGCAAAGTCGAGATTACATTCACAAGCATTACCTGTCCAGAGGGGGTTCTCTCCAAGGAGCGATCGCGGGATTGCAGCACAAAGGCTTGATTTACGGTTCTGAACAAGGTTACCGACTTGCTCTGCCTCTCTTTGCTTTGTGGCTTCGCCAGCGCCTGAGTTAATCTAACCGAACGAGTCCGCGTTTGATGGCTAGGGTAGTGGACAGCATCCTGAAAGCGTAACAAATACTTGTATAAATTTAAAACACTTTTTTGACCTTTTCCTTGCCAACGTTTGAGACGACTAATCACTCTTTTAACGTAACCTCTATCAATTGAATCCAGGATGTGTTTTATCCAAATAGAACGCATTTCATCACTAAATTCCATTGCTTCAGCTGTCGCATAAATATGCTGTTTAAGATGTGCCCGATCTAGAATAAACTGAAGAGGTGGAGCGATGCTCCACCTCCCCATCCCACCTCAGGCGATTATCATTATATTTAGCTGCCGGATATTAAGCGATCGCTCACTTACCAACTACTTTTGACCACACCCATTGAGTAAACAGCCGTAATCTCGTAAAACCGTTACTCACTTGCTGTTTCTACAGCCGTGGTAGATTCTGGGATGGGATTCGTGGATGAACCAAAGGCAACCCGTAAAAAAGGTGGAGCCAGGAAAGTTGTCAAAATTACCATGATAATAATCGACACCTCCAGCGGCTTATCCAAAATGCCGCTAGCTGAGCCGATGCCAGCAAACACTAGACCCACCTCACCTCGAGGGATCATCCCAACCCCGATCGCCACTCGATTGATGCCGGGTTGTCCAAACACTGCCCAACCTGTGATCAGCTTGCCGATAATCGCCACCCCCATCAAAAAGACAGCAATCAATAGTCCTGCCCGATTCTCCGGTACCGCCGGGTTCAAAACACCGAGGTCGGCACGCGCTCCCACCGTCACAAAGAAGATGGGTACCAGTAAATCGGCGATCGGTTTGATTAATTCATCTAACTCGTTCCGGGCATCGGTTTCATCGAGCACCAAACCCGCTGCAAAGGCACCTAAAATCGCTTCGAGATGAATGGCGTTCCCTAAAAATGCCATAAAGAAAGCGAAGATAAATGCCGGAATCACAATATTTCCACGGGTTTTGAGCTGATCCACGATCGCCACAAAACTTTTGTTAAAGATACCCCCCAATAAAATTGATCCAATCAAAAATGCCGTAGCGCTGACAATCAAGTAAATGACATTGGCGACATCAATCTCACCGGTTTTGGCTAAGCTGGCGACTACAGCCAGGACAATAATGCCGAGGACATCATCAATCACCGCCGCGCCAACAATGATTTGCCCTTCTTTGGATTTGAGTTGACCTAACTCTGACAACACTTTAGAGGTAATGCCGATACTCGTTGCCGTTAACGCGGACCTTCGGCAGCTTGGCCAACGTATAGCGCGCGATGAATACAACAAGAATCCCTACTGCTACAGCAAACGCTGCGGGTAACACCATCTCCGTCAGGTTGGAATTGCGGATCGCAATACCACCGGTCAGACCGATTTTGGTGAGCAACATGAAGACGATGATCTGACAAATCGCCTCTGGAATTACCAATTGGCTACCGAGAGCGGCAATGACCATACCACCAATCAAAAAACCAAGTGTTGGGGACTGCAACTGCTTAACGAAGTCCATTAAAAAAAAGGACAAAAAATCCACGAATACCTCCTTGTGCCTCCTCTGACGAGGAGTATTACAATAAATGAACTAAATGAAATTTATTAAAGAGTGATGCGCTTTACCCCTACAGCACAGGTGCTGCACGAGAACCTGTAGACAGGGCTTACGGTCATTGCCCCGGTCGGTTCACAGATCAACGTTGGGATACCGCCAAACAGGGCGGCAAAAAAGCCGCCATAAGCTGCCCCATAGAGTCTATCGAGGGAGCCCTACGCCGAAGGCCAGAGCCAGGGGTAATGAGACAACGGCAGTCGTGACACCGCTGAAGATAGCGCCCCGGAGGTTATTAAACCGGATGAGATTGGTGATTGCCATAACTGAGGTAAATAAACGGTAGATCAAACGAACTACAAGCCACCCATTTCATAGAAAGGATGGGTTATAGATAAAAGTCGGCTGGAGAATGGAATCTAACATCTGCGCTCGCGCAGTCTAAAGAAGTCTCAACAACAGACTGCCGAGAATGATTGCCGAGCGACTTCAAGCTCTGAAAAACTAAATCGTAATAGTTAAATCATTTGGATATTCTTATACTGTACGCCACTTTGGGTAGTAATACTTGCTGAGGGATCAAGAAAAAAGTTTTTGTATGCATAAAGGTTCTTCTATGGTTTTTAGATCACTGACACCGCGAAGCCAGCGGTCGGGGGCAGCAGCCCAACAAGTCGTTGCAGCGGCGGAATAAAGGTTCTTGTCAGGATTCATAAGTCACTAGCCGCCGCTGAACTTGGTCGTTAGGTCGCTTACGTCATTCCTCTCAATATTGACAAATAGTACACTATGTGATTTCTCTAAGGAGGTAAGACCAAAATTGTACTTCAGCGCTGATGCTATCTCCCATATTTGATGCTTTTGTAGAAGCCAGCCCCGTCAGTGTAATGATGCGAGTCCTGATGGAAAATTCGCAAACATCCCAGAAGTCCCAAAAAGAAGCGACCACCACTGTCCGTTGATGGCAAACATCCCCACTGTTCCACGGCTCGAAAGCTCAAGCAATACAAAGCAACTCTTGATGCTATCCCGTGAAACAAGATCATAAAATATGTTATTTGTCAATATTTAGAGGGCTGGTCTTTCAGCGGACACGATATGAGAGGGGAGCCGCCGTATTAAACATTTAGTCTGTTGACATTACCAAACAAGCTTTTCTGCTGTTGTTATACCGTTTCTTTATGAAGCTGCGCCAAACTCTGTTTCGGAAGAAAGGTTGCAGCATAGATTCTAGTCTAAGCTTGATTTAGCGTATCTTCATACAGAATTGGTATTACTTCCAGGTATAAAAAAAACAAACCGATAAGTAAGTTGGCCTCAAAAAATCAACCTATGTAACTAAATGTAAAGCCAACGAATACTTTAAAAATAGCTCATTCCACCGTTTTTACAAAACTAAACATACATTAGTTTTATCGTGCCGACTTACTTAGTATTAATGAGTCGTTGAGCGATTTTCTCTTCTTAAAGTGATAAAATAGGCGACAGATCTAGACGAGCTACTGAAATCACAACAAGCCTTGCCTACCACAAGGGCGCACGGTCATCCAGTTCATCTTAGCTAGTGCTAACTGCTCCTGAGAAATTTTGGCACCAGTAAGATTAGCTCCACAAAGATTAGCTCCCTGGAGATTGGCATTGTTGAGATTAGCATAGCTGAGATCCGAACCTCGCAAGTCCGCCCCTTCTAAATCGGCATGACTCAAATAAGCCTTGCTTAAATTAGCGTCTCTAAGATTAGCTCGGTTGAGACTAGCTTTTGTAAAATTGCTATTGTAAAGATTGGCTCCTTGGAGATTAGTTTTCACCAATTGTGAGGAATGAAAATTTGTTTGTGATAAGTCAACGTCTTGCAGGTTGAGCATACTCAAATTGTATAGGGCAAAATCCCGTTTTCCTTTCAAGTAGTCTCTTAACAGACCCTGAGTATCCAACCGACGGGAAGTTTTTGAATTTTGACCAGTATTACAGCCAGTATGAGTGCTGACTAAAGTTGTTGGTTTTGTCACAACTGTTGGTTTTGTTTCCACTGCATATGTGCCAGTGGTATCTCCTGTCTTGGCTCGTCTTGCCAGAATAGCAGATCTCACCTGTGCCACCCCAAGTCCTGAGACAGCAGCAGGGTTGATCGAGAAAAGACCGGATTCTTCGCAATTTTGGCACATTCGTTCTTTGCTGACGGTGCAGGGTTGTACCAACATACTTTGTGCCAAACTATCCAGATAAGGCTCTAGCTGCAACGCTTCCAGGACTTCCTGTGCTGATTGGTAGCGATTGCTAACTGATATTTCCAGCATTTTCCGCAACACTACGGTTAAATGGTTGCTCGTTTGCACCAGTCGCTCCCACAGCATTTTACCCGTTGTCTGGTTGTAATCTACATCTTTAGGAGGTTTGCCAGTGAGGAGATAAATGCATGTCACTCCTAGAGCATAGATATCGCTGGCGAAGACAGGACACATTGCCATTTGTTCTGGAGGAGCAAAACCAGGAGTCCCAATCGCATATGTAGTTAATGCTGTTTGCTCGGTAGGGTTTGCGAATGTTTGGCTAACTTGATTTTTAACGGCACCAAAATCAATCAAAACCAATGTGCCATCTTGAGCGCGGCGAATGATATTGGTAGGCTTGATATCACGGTGAATCACTTTTCGCTCGTGGATGTATTGCAGCAATGGTAAAAGTTCGCTCAAGAATTGGTTCACTCTTGCTTCGCTGAAAACTCCGTTGCGTTTGAGCTCTTGTTGTAAAGTGGCACCATAAATGTATTCCTGAACTAAGTAAAGTTGTTCGCCGTCTTCAAAATAGTCCAGCAGCCTTGGTATTTGAGGATGATTGCCAATCCGATCTAAAGTTACGGCTTCTCTCTCTAAGAGTTCCCGTCCCATTTGCAAAACTTGTGGTGCTGTTCCTGAAGGGCGTAGTTGCTTGATGACGCAACTCGGTTCTCCAGGTAAGGCTTGATCTTGAGCTAAAAACGTTGCTCCAAAACCACCTTGACCTAATGGTTTGATGACTCGATAGCGATCGCGCAACAGGAGTTGCGAGCCACAAGACTGACACCTCTGGCTATACGCGGAATTTTCCGGATTGGGACACGTAGGATTTATGCAGTAGCTCATGAACTCTTAACTCGCTGCACGAAAAATAACGAAGAGCGTTTAACTCTAATCTCATTATTAAATTGCAAATCATCTCTTACCTGGTAATTTTCTCTAAAATTCTATTGAAGAGTTGCTAAAGTTAAGCTAGTTTTACATGAAGCAAGCGTAAATCTACGATAATTCACTATTTTGCTGCTCTCTAATTGTTTGTCACTCATTGTTTCATTCCATTGCCATAGACGAGGCGAGTTGACATTTGGGTAATTTTCTTACAGCGCTTATTCTTATGATTAGACCACAAATCTTCGGGTGGGAATTGTCCATATAGCAATCCTATTTCAGTTGTGAAAAATATCCGTGGTGGCTATTGACGGGGTTTTCAGTTGACAGTCAACACAAGGGCGGTCAACACCCTGTATGCCAGATTTCAAAAATCGTTTAGGACTGCTATAAAAGCTATGTGATGGACATTTGAGATATTTGTGGCAAGGCATACAAAGAAAGAAAACCGCTGTATTGCAAATAAGAAGTCATTCTTGTTTCTATTAAAAAATTTCGCCAAGCTTAGAAAAACAAAGTATTTTCCTGTCAACAAACTAGGGGGGTAAGGGTGTAAGGGTGTAAGGGTGTAGGGAACCCCATTAATAAATTAAGGGGCTTGAATTAAGGATGCAGATTTTCTATATTTCTCCATTAACCCCTCGGCTGCTTCGACACCGCTCAGCACAAGTTCGCTCGGGGTTAAAGAGTTGCGAAGCGTTGCACTGAGTTTGTCGAAGTGTCGAAGCTTTAATAAATTAAGGGGCTTGAGTCCTTCTAGTTCCGGGGTAGAGGTGTACCACAAAGAAGACCCCCTATGCCCCTACACCCCTACACCCGCGCGTTTTGGTCACTAAGACTATTTTTTTGCAAAAAATAAAAAGCTCAAATTCTCAAAAGGCTTTGTCAGTCAAACCCTGTTGATTTTAGATTTTGAATTGGGGAATCTCTTTATCTAAATATAAATACGCTATTTGCGGTATAGCTTTTTACAGGAGAAAACATATAAAAAATTTCAATTCTCTTCCAATATATATGAATATTTGTTCATATATAATAGATGAATCTTAGAACGAGTCAGGAGAAAATTATGACCAACGTAACCCAATTAAAATGCGCCTGTGAACCTTGCTTATGTGTTGTTTCCTTAGAGGATGCCATTCAAAAGGACGGTAAATACTACTGCTCAGAAGCCTGTGCTGAAGGGCATCAAACAATGCAAGGTTGTGGTCACACCGGCTGTGGCTGTTAAAAAAGCACTCGGGATTAGAGACTGGGGACTAGGAATTTTCTTCCCCAGTACCCAATCCTCAATTCCCAGTACCTAATTTACAGAGTAGACATCACATCTTGTGCGGCTTTTAGCGTCCGCTCAATATCTTCTTCTGTGTGGGCAATGGAAGTAAACCCTGCCTCAAATTGAGATGGTGCTAAGTAAATACCACGCTCCAACATACCGCGATGGAACCGCCCAAACTTAGCTGTATCGGATTTTTTGGCATCCTCGTAGTTATGGACAGGTCCATTCGCGAAGAATAGACCAAACATCCCACTGATTTGACCGCCGCAAGCTGCGTGACCTGTTTCTTTGGCAATTTGCAGCAAACCATCAGCTAACTTTTGAGTTATGCTGTCCAAATACTCGTATGTACCTGGTTTTTGCAGCAATTCCAGCGTTTTAATTCCAGCAGTCATTGCCAAGGGGTTACCAGAAAGCGTTCCAGCTTGATACACCGAACCTGCGGGAGCAACCATTGACATGATATCGCGACGACCGCCGTAAGCTCCTACTGGCAAACCACCGCCGATAATCTTGCCTAAAGTTGTTAAATCAGGGGTGATGCCAAACTTCTCCTGTGCGCCGCCGTAGGCTATGCGGAAGCCCGTCATCACCTCGTCAAACACCAATAACGCCCCATGCTCGTGAGTTAGCTCTCGTAGACCTTCTAAAAAGCCAGCATCGGGAGCAATAAACCCAGCATTGCCAACAATTGGCTCTAGAATGACACCAGCAATTTCGTCGCGGTTTTGTTCAAACAGTTCCTTGACAGCTTCCAAGTCATTGAAAGGAGCAGTCAGGGTGTTGGTAGTAGCTGATTTAGGAACGCCTGGAGAGTCCGGTAAGCCCAGTGTGGCTACACCAGAACCTGCCTTTACTAAGAACATATCGGCGTGACCGTGGTAGCAGCCCTCAAACTTGATAAGTTTATCGCGTCCGGTGAAAGCTCGCATCAACCGCAGCACTGCCATACAAGCTTCAGTACCGGAGTTAACAAATCTTACCATTTCGATGCTAGGAACGGCATCGATGACCATTTCTGCCAGTATATTTTCTAGCACACTGGGCGCACCAAAGCTAGTCCCTTTTTCCAAGGCTTCATGGAGTGCTGCAATCACCTCAGGATGAGCATGACCGCAAATGGCTGGTCCCCAAGTGCCGACATAGTCAATGTATTGGTTGTCATCCACATCCCAAATGTACGCGCCTTTGACACGGTCAAAAACGATAGGTTGTCCACCCACGGACTTGAAGGCTCGGACAGGGGAACTGACTCCTCCTGGCATGAGATTTTGGGCAGCAGCAAAGATTTCTTGTGATTTTGTAGTTTTAATCGTTGTATTTACCAAAGTTCTCTCCTACAGTGAGAATAAAAAGCTCTATCCTAGGATAGGGGTAAACACTGCTTATAAGTTATATCGTAGTAATATACTAGAACTTATATCCTAGTAAACTAGCTGAACCAGGAAAATAACAATATGTTGTACAAGTCCAATCAAGACTTGCCAATTGAGATTCGCACTCGTTTATCCGAGGCATACCAGGATTGGTACCGAGCTGCTTTTAACTCGGCAATCGACTGGTACGGTGAAGCAGCAAAGGCTCACAAAGTGGCGTTGAGTGCTGTGAGGATGCAATCCGCAATGCATAAAAGTGTCGTTTAAAGTTGGGAAAGAAAGTGAGTAAAAAAACATATCAGATGCCCTATGTAGAATGGTATCGTGAACGAAAGACCTATTTCTAACAGCAACATTGCATCTGGTATGTTTTCTTCCGATTTACACTCACTACACCACGCCATTCCTGTGGAAAAAATTCGTTACGATGAAAAGGGTCTAGTGCCAGCGATTGTCCAAGATCATCTGGATGGCACTATTTTAATGATGGCGTGGATGAATCGAAAGTCGCTAGAAAAAACTTTGGAAACTGGAGAAAGTTGGTTTTGGAGTCGTTCCCGTCAGGAGTTGTGGCATAAGGGAGCGACTTCTGGGCATATTCAGAAAGTAAAAAGCATCCGTTATGACTGTGATAGTGATGCGCTACTAGTTGGGGTAGAACAGGTAGGAGATATTGCCTGTCATACTGGTGAGCGCAGCTGCTTTCATCAAGTTGATGAAAAAATTGTTCCACCACCAGGGGATACATTGTCGCAATTGTTTGCTGTGATATGCGATCGCCGCGATAACCCAAGTGAAAGTTCCTACACCTGTAAGCTGTTTGCAGGGGGAGATAACAAGATTTTGAAAAAGATTGGTGAGGAATCTGCTGAGGTGGTGATGGCGTGTAAGGATGATGATGCGGATGCGATCGCTTCTGAAGTTGCTGATTTGTTTTACCACACTTTAGTCGCTTTAGCTCATCACAAAGTTGATTTAAAGGAGGTTTATCGCAAGTTGCAAGAACGTAGGAAGTGATAGGAACCGCCAAGGCGCAAAGGACGAAAACAGTTCCCGGATTTAAGTAGTACTAGGTGCGGTGTCGCTCAAAGAGCCAAATTAACTCTCCATTTGGTGCCAGTAAACGGCTCATCTTTAGTAGGAGCTAACCCCACAGTTCCGTCTGCTGTCCTACCATCCAGCCATCTGGGACCATTAATATTTCCCTGATTTTCCAATGCAACGACTCCAGGACAGGACTAGATTAGTGTCAACATTAGGGGGGTCTTCATTTGGTGCAATGCCGTACTGCCACCCCAACACCTGAGCGTTGCAGTCTGGACCGGTTGGCGCAAAGGCTGGGGCGTTCGCCTTAGTCGTCCGGTCAAGTGGTGGCTCATTGGACCAAATGATGGAAGTCCCCACATTGGAGTTGTTTCTTACGGCTTGGCAGTAGGCATCTGAGAAGCCGCCTTCAATGGTGTCAGAGTAGAAGCCCGGCTTGTAGATGCTGGACGCAAGGGTATCGAACCAGCCCTGAATCCATGGAGCGGCGATGTTCGACTGTATCTCGATATCAGCGAAGATAGCCACGCCATTAGGGATTCCCAGAGCCTCAGCGTTACTGATGGCTTTCCTGGCTGCTGCTTCACCCGCGCTGTATTCAGTAAGTGGGTTATATGTCGGTCCGAAACTTTGATCCACGACGAGAATCTTGATGCCATTTCGCTGGGCGAGTGCTACTTCATCAGCAGTCATCCCATATCGACCACCGAGATACCTGCCGAAGAAGTCAGGACTGCCGTAAGTCGTGCGGATTTGGTCGAGGAACGACTGCGTGATGGATTGCACGGAGTCAACTCCCCAAAACGTCTTAGCTTGTATTCTCCATCTAGTGCCCGTATATACTCCCTCATAACCAGGAGCGAGTCCCACTGTGCCGTCTGCTGTTCTGCCGTCTAGCCATTACGATCCCAAGTTTTGTAGGATTACAAACCGTAGTTAAGTTTTCAGAAGGAAGTAAGTTCAGGTTGCTTTCCCTAGTAGTAGTTGGAGCGTGGTTGGGAGGTAATATTGGTTGGCAAGCGTTAGTCACACAAGAAAAGTACTTGTTTCTTCGGAAAATAGCTATTGCCTTTGCTTCCATAGGTGGCACCAGTTTCAATACGGCTGATCTAACCAATGCGATTTTTACTCAAGCTACGCTTAAAAGTACAGATTTACGAAACGCTAATCTAACACTTACCAACTTTCATTTAACAAAAAATCTAGACCGTGCCAGAGTAGGTAACACAATTTTAATGAATGCTAAAGTTCGAGATTTACTCGTTAGCAAAAGAGGTAAAAATAAGTCATACGCGGGATGTAATCTTAAAGGCGCAAACCTTGCAAATGCAGACTTAAGTTATGTTAATTTAACAGAAGCAGACGTTAGTGAAGCCACATTTTTTCAGGCAAATTTAGAAGGAGCAAATTTAACTAAAATTCAAGCGCTCAAAACGAATTTTCAAAAAGCACGGATGACAGCAGCTTATTTAGAAGCGTGGAATATTGACAGTACTACTCAGTTAGCAGAGGTAATTTCTGACTATGTTTATCTTTTAAATAATCAACAAGAACGTCGCCCCAGCAGTGGAAAATTTGCTCCAGGGGAATTTACTAAAATATTTCAAAAAGCTTTGCATACCGTTGATTTAATTCTGCGTAATGGCTTGAATAAAGCAGCGCTGGAACATTGGTTTTGGCAATTAAAAATTGAAAATGAAGGTACAGAACTTTCTATTCGTAGCGTGGAAGATATTGGTGATGGTGTTGTACTGGTAAAAGTGAATGTATCAGCAACTGCTAATAAGCAAAAAATTCACGCTGACTTTACCCAGTATTACGAAAGTGCTTTCAAAGCCATAGAAGAAAGATATCAAGCCCAACTTCAAAGTCAACAAAGACAGACTGAAGAATGGAGAGAAATTGCTCATGTTTTAGCTAGCAGACCTATTAATTTTTCTCTTAATCTTCCTGAAATCAACGCTGTAACTTCGCGTCAATCTCTATCAGGGACTTCGGTTATCCTCAACTTAGGGGATGGTGATTTTGAAAGTGGGTTTCCATCTATCACCGCTCAGATATGCGAAGGCGGTAAGATACAAACCCAACGTATGGGTAAATTGCTGCCAGCACCAGAAATTCCTAAACTCTATAGTGGCAGTACGACAAGCACGGGAGATGCTACAAGGCTTAGAAAATGACTTTCCCTGTGCAACTTGGTTGCCAGTGATTTTTCAAAATCCTGCCCAGATGCCAGTGGTTTGGTAGTAGCGCAGATGAGTTCAAATATTCACTCTCCGTGAATATTCTCGAACAAAACGGTAATACACGGTAGCAGCACCCTTACATGCTATTCGTCGTGGCGTGGACTGTTCCTCGTTGCATTTGCGATCCATATCCTCCTTAAATCTACTGTCACATCTGGCAAGACCTTCTCTACCGAGGCTGCAGTTCCGAACCTTGGCATAACAAAGAAGCAGTCAGTACAAATGAAGAAAGTTTCAAAGCTTTCATGATTTCTCTCTGTTTTGTTTGTGGTAATTGGTTTCTTTACAGCAGTCTGACCACCGTAAAAATGTCTTAATTAAACTTAATCTATGGTTAAGTTTGGCTTATGCAGCCTATTTGGGTTAAGAGTAGGTGAATCGCACTTATACAAAACAAAAACTGTAACCCAGTGCGATCGCCTTCTTGTCTATTACTCATCCCAAAAGCCAGAGTTTTATACAAAATCCCAAAAATTATTTTTTGTAACAACTTTTATAATCGCTAGATACTTAAGCAGAGTAAAAAGCAGAAGTCCGGTATTTTCCCAGTGAACAGGCATTTAGCCTAACAATTGGCGCACCAAATACAGCCTGGTTAATAGGGACTTCATCTAGTTAGCTAGAGAAAACAAGCGTTAAAACATATGGTAGCTCTCTTAACAGATAGCAATATCAGCAGTGCTGTTACAACAATGGATGAGCAACTGACAAAGTTAATAACAGAGGCGCAAAAGCATCCTGCTGAGTCTCAGGAGCGACAGAAAATTTTAACCCAGATGGTGGATGAAATTATGCGATCGCGCAAAATTTGCCGTATGCCTAAAGGTCAATCGCTATATGGTGTTTATCAAGAGATTTACCAGCAAGTACGACGGCAACTTTTGCATGATGTTGACGAAGCTCTCGACAGTTACAACGTGCAACGTACAACCGTGAGAGAATGGGCAAATATCCTGCGATTGCGCGCTTGTAAAAAGATACTAGATGATGCACGACTTCAAAGACTAGCTCTAATAGCCCAAGAGTCTAAACCCCAAACTGAAGAACGTGATTATGCGTTAATCGAACTGCTGGAAGCAATTCGATTATCTGGCAAGCTTTGCCGTCCGCATATCAGAAAAATTCCCGCTGAGTTTTATCAACTTATTTATGAGGAAGCAGTTAATAAAACCTTGCTTTATATCTGCCGAAACATTAACAATTATGACCCTAATAGAGGGAGAACAGGTAGTTTAATGACATGGGTCAATTTTCGACTAGATAGGGTAGTTATAGAGGTTTGGGGTGAATTCTTAAAATCTGAGAAATCACTTTCCTCAGAAGATATCGGCAATTTACCGACGCCTCAAGAAGAACCTTCATTATTTGAAATAATTCGGGAATGCATAGAAGAAGATGCTGACAAAATTTTCCAGCGAAAACAGATGAGAAATCGGCCAGACGCTAACTTTCGGGCAATAGCCTTGGCAACAATGTCTGGGAAAAGCTGGGAAGAAATTTCAGCACAATTCGGAAGAATTAAGGTGGCAGCACTGAGTAACTTTTTTCAGCGTTGTTGTCGGCATTTTGCCCCCAAATTTCGAGAATATTTGTAGAGCTAGTTAGACTGAGCGGAGTAATTAATTATGAGCTACACAATTGAACCTTTGACCTTCACAGTAACGCTTACTTTGTCAGCTCACTCAAAAGCGAAACAGTTTGCACGTCACCAATCTAATCCTCAGAAAGCTAAACAGGTTTATAACAATACTTTAGCAGTTTCTGCCGTAAATTTTTATTTACAATGTCTGGGATTTGAAACTGATTTGGAGAAAAGCGATAGTTGGAATCCGGCGATGCAGTCGCTGATGGATGTTGCTGATTTGGAAGTAAAAGCTCTCGGTAAGTTAGAGTTACCCCTCAGCCAATTGCGATCGCTCGAAGATTTGCCAAGATATCTGAGGGAAAATCAGCCGCAGACAGTGG
Source organism: Scytonema sp. PCC 10023 (assembly GCF_963920835.1). Lineage (NCBI taxonomy): Bacteria > Bacillati > Cyanobacteriota > Cyanophyceae > Nostocales > Scytonemataceae > Scytonema > Scytonema sp. PCC 10023. The sequence continues at coordinate 116,811 of NZ_CAWUDP010000009.1, read as the reverse complement.
CGATAGACTTGAGACAATGGTTTGAGGGGGTTTTTACCGCAGGTTGGCAGACTGTGGACGCACTGTTTAGTACACAAGCCACCAATATGGCTTTAAGTACTCGCAGCGCTGAACCGTTTCGAGAAAATGATCCTTTTCATCCAGCTAATAGCGTTAGCGCAGGCAAGCAATTTGACTTGGGAATGCAACTTGCTTATCATCGAGTTGTGCTGATGGTCACGATCGCACCAGGAGCAAATGAAGAAGTGGACATTCGCGTACGGGTTTGTCCAACTGGTAAGCAACGTTATCTGCCACCTGGTCTGCAACTAATTGTGTTGGATGAATCCGGAGCTACTTGTCCGCAACTGGAAGCTCAAGCTAAAAGTGATGATAACTGGATACAACTGGAGTTTAGTGGCGAACCAGGAGAACGGTTTAGTGTTAAGGTAGGCTTGGGCGATGAAAGCCTCACAGAAGATTTTGTGATTTGAGTGCATCATCGCTAACGCTTAGAAAATGACTTTCCCTGTGGTATTTAGGGTTGCCAGTGATTTGCCAAAATCCTGCCGTGATGCTAGTGATTTGGTAGTAGTGATGGCTTGTAAGGATTTGGCTTTAGAGGCGATCGCTTCTGAAGTTGCTGATTTGTTTTACCACACTTTGGTCGCTTTAGCTCATCACAAAGTTGATTTAAAGGAGGTTTATCGCAAGTTGCAAGAACGCCGGAAGTGATATAAACCGCCAAGCCTCACATATACAGCGGTTTTCAGTCTTTTGTCGCTGATGAGCCACTCGCTTGCTAGTTCACTGTTTGGTTCTCAGCATTCGATTGAGGTACTGCAAAGTAGCGATGACGATGACAGTACTCAAAGTTAAGCCTATCCAAAAGCTATCAACTACGATTTGAGCTTGGTCTAAGACCCAACCGCCCAAGGGAGGACCAATAAAATAGCCAGCAGCCCAGCACAGGGAGCTAATGGAGAAATAAACCCCGCGTTGGGAAACTGGGGCTAGGTCGGTGACTAGGGATGAAGCAGAGGGGGTGTAGGAGGCAATAGCAAGGCCAAAAACTCCCAATGCCAAAGTTGCCCATACCAATTGATGAGATGAAGCAATACCTGTTACCCAAATGAGGCTGAAACTCACAGCACACAGCATTGTAGAAATAGTGAATACTTGAGCATGATTGAAATGCCTTAAAACACGGGCAATCGGCAGTTGACCTAAAGTTGTAACAGCTAGATGCCAAGCGAAAAGCGCACTGATAGTAGTTTCAGTAAATCCTTTTGCCGATTCTCCAACTGATACAAAGTTTTTGAAGTAGATGGGGAGGGTGCTGTGTAGTTGGGAAACGTACATGGTGAAGATGATATTCACAAGGACGTAAACCCTGAAAGGAGGATTGCGTAATGCTGCTATCCAAGAAGCTGTCTGTGAAGTTGCTTCTTGTCTTGTCTTTTTTGGTTGATAGGTTTCTTGTATTACTAAATAAACAACTGTAAAAAATAGTATAAAAGAGACTGTATCGATAATAAATAGCAAGCGATAACTTCCTGTTGTTGCTATCAAAACCCCTCCTAGCACGATTCCCATTCCCATACCAAGATTGTCAAAAAGTCGGGTAAGGGCGTAAGCTTCACGACGATTTTCAGGTGGTGTGACATCACCAACAACCGCTTCATTTGCTGGCCAGTATAAACCTAAGCCTAAGCCACAAATCAGGTTACCAATCACTAGATTGACAAAATTACCAGCCGCCGCCAACACCAGAGAACCAATTGCCGAAACTGCTGCTGAAAGCAACAAAGTGCGGCGGCGCCCAATTTGAGGAGAATCAGACAAAACACCGCTCAAAATCCGCCCTAAAACCCCAGAAACTGAGGCGCTGCCCAAGGCGATGCCAACAGATGTTGCAGATAAACCTACTTTGTTAACGAAAAAGATAGGAGCGTAAAATAGTGTAAACCCAGTACCAAGTTCTGAGAGAAATCTACCAATAGCTAAGAGCCACACTTGAGGACTTAACTTTGCCAGAAAGGTTAATTTATACCTTGTCAAGAATTTCACTCCAACTGTTAAATGAGGGCAAGTTGGCTGACATGCTTAATTGTAAGAATAACTATTGGAATGAGTACACTCCTCTTTGGACTCATTTTTTCTAACTGTCATCTTTCTCGTTTTCATTCCAAAGGTAGGGATCGGGTGAACCTTAGACAAAGCCGGGCAACCTTGGTCAAACCGCCCACCCAATTAATTACTAACCAGACCACAAATCGTAGGGTGGGCATTGCCCCTAAAAGCATGGGTGATGGACATTTGAGATATTGGTGAGCAATGCCCACCTAAAAGAAAGCGCTGTATGACTGTAACCAGACCGTCATTGATGGGTACAGAGTATGAGGAGAATGGCTAACTGGGGGGCGATGGAGAGAGATTTCAAATTTTGTGCCTCTTGGGTTGGAGTTACACGCTTTGTAGGGCATATTTTGAATTGATTTGTCTTTTTGCCCTCCTTATCCCCATCTAGTAGACCTAAAATTAAGAATTTTTTGTAATTCTTATCATTTGCTGGAATTTTCCTCACTGATTCCACAGAGTTTCCACAGACACTTTCCTATTTTCCACAGCTGCCTGACGCTGTTACAAGGTCTTGCCCTATTACTGGGGATTTCTTTGTGTTGCGGGCAGGAGTCTTGAGAAACTGAGTTTTTGTTAAGAAAAATTAAAAAAAACAACTGAAATCCTGATTCTTTCGTGATGATTTATTTTTTTTCAACTCCTTCTTAATATTTCGCAGCATTGACAACCCCACCCCCTTTTGACGCAAAATGATGCGGCTTGCTTTTTTAGTCCGTTGAACTGCTGTGTAGAATTACCTAAGCTGTTGCCGCAGATTGTCGGACAGCCTAAGGGCTGTGTGTTCCCACTATGGCTTATTAGAGGCAAGTTTCCCCATTGGAAAACTTCAAAGGAGACGAATTTTATGAATGCAACAGTTAGCATATTTACAGAAATTCCCGAAACACTTCATGAATCACTCAAAAGCTACTTGGAAACACATCCAGACTGGGATCAAAAACGTGTACTGACCGCAGCGCTGTCATTGTTTTTACTTCAAAATGGAGATAGCGATCGCCGCGCTGCCCGGGTTTATCTAGAAACTTTGTTTCATCAGTGCTAAATAGAAATGCGTTGCCCAAATCAGGGGTTTAAGCAAAACTTGGAATTGATGAACCGTCAGTTGCTGCGTAATATCTACTGGAATGGTCACAAAGCGGGCATAACGCCTTTGCGCGTTCCATAACCACCAACACCGCAAAGGCTGTGTTGGCGGCACAACCTCAAGGCTTTGTATTGATGTATCAGGGTTATTTTTTTCGGCGCTTTTAAGTGAGGAAGTTGAAGCACAATATGAGGAGCGCCATTTAGGTGATAAGCATCTTAAACGGCTAAGCAGTCCGTTTGTTTCCCTTCGTTAATGCAGCATATCAGCAATCAAAAATCTTGAGTGGCGGTAGTCGCCACTCAAGATTATCGCTTGCACCATCACGAATTTTTTTGAAGTTATCAAGCTTAAACGTAACAGAAATAGTCCGATGTGTTTGCCAGCACTTAATTTGCTTGGCTGTCAACAGGTAAAAATACTACTAAAGGATGAAATATAAAGTATGAACTGTTTCATCCTTCATCCTTTATGCTTCCTCCTTTAGACTTGATTATGGTTATGGTTATGCTCCAGTTCTAGAACTCAACAAATCTACACCTCAAAGCAATGCCTGACTTTTGATTGTGCGGTCACTGGGTTCAAGGGCTTGTATTAAGGTTATTTTTTAACCTTAATTCTAAGTAAAACCATTGTCATTCACTGATTTTGGCGGCAATATTCCTTACTATTGCGATTTTTCAGACTGCTGGACTTGAGAAGGGCATTCAAATTTATACCCAACCCCACGTACCGTTTGAATTAATGCTGGTTGGGTGGCGTCAGCCTCAATCTTCTTACGAATTTGACCGATATGTACATCTACAACCCTTTGGTCACCGACGTACTCGTAGTCCCACACCTCCTGAATCAGTTCAGCGCGTCGCCAAACTCGACCTGGATGGCTGGCTAAAAAATGCAACAAGTCAAATTCCAAAGCAGTTAACAGCACGGGTAGATTGTTAAGTGTGACCTCCCGGCGTACTGGGTCAATCATCAGCTTTTCAAATACCAGGCGCTTCTGTTCTGCCGTAGTGACAACACGCTGACGCCTTAAAATTGCTGCCACTCTGACTTCCAGTTCTCCCAAACCAAATGGCTTGGTGAGATAGTCATCAGCACCTTTAGAAAAGCCGCGAATCTTGTCCGCTTCATCTGCACGGCTAGTTAGCATCAATACAAAAACTCCGTTACGGCTTTGCATCTCTTGGCAGAGGTTAAACCCAATGACGTCTGGTAAATTTACATCTAAAATCACCAAATCTGGGTTAAATTGCTCAAACAGCGCTAGAGCAGTCTTACCATCTTCTGCAGCCTCTACCTGATAGTTTTGCTTGATTAAAAAGCGTTGGATTAAATTCCGAACCGCAGGGTCGTCATCAACTACAAGAATCTTGGCAGGAGCCATGACCATCACTTTGCACAAAAATTTATAGGATTAACAAGCGAATTCCGTCTTAAAAGCGGTTTTCGCTTTGGGGACAATATGTATCTACAAGGCTAAGGCATGATTTCCCTGATTATTCAAATACTAGTGTAATCAGGATTTTCAACAATGAGGGCGTAAATATTTTGGTAATGCTACCCCTGAGTTGTCTGTCTGGCTTTTTCTTGTTAACTTTATGTCCAAAAGGCAGATGCTGTAACCTTAGCTATGGCAACTGAGTAAACTAGGATACAAGCTTTGTCCCAGTTGCACAAGAATTTAAAACGCTTCAATTTTAAATCTATATGCGGCTTTATGGCACAAGACATAGTCGGCTAAATTATTCCCAGTTCGGCAAAGGTGCAGTAAATTGTCAAATCTGAAACAAAAAAAAATTTGTTCATAAAAATGGCTTCTAGGTATTTTTAGCTTAAATTCTAGAGTAAAGCTCGCTTTAGTGAACGACATGAGGGTATACACGGAGTTCTAGCTATATGTTAAAGTGACTATAGTTAAAATTACCAAATTAATGCAGCTTACCTATGCTACTATCCGGGTAAGACATACGAATTGACCAAAACATTCGTTTCGACCAACATAAAACTATAGTCGTTTTTTCTTTAGAAAGATATTGCCGCCGACTGAGGCTAAAGTGATAAACTCCCATGAGCGAGCACAATCCCTACGAAAAACTTGGGGTATCAGAAGATGCTAGCTTCGATGAAATTCAGGATGTTCGCAATCGCCTATTGGAGCAATACAGTGGCGATGCCAAACGTCTGGAAGTTATAGAAGCAGCTTATGACGCCATTTTAATGGAGCGCTTAAGGATGCGCCAAGAAGGCAAAATCAAAGTGCCTGAACGCATCCGATTTCCAGAGCGCCTCGTGCAACCGCCTTCAAAAGAAAGTCCATCCCCTCGCAAGCAGTCGCCTGCGTGGCTGCAACGAGTCCTAGATAAGCCAACTCCAGCCAATTTGCTGTTGCCTGGAGCTTGGTATGTTGGATTGAGTGCCATTAGCGTGTTTTACCCAGCTGGACCAGCTGGAAACGACCAGATTTTGCAATTGGCATTAGTGCTTGGGGTGGGTGTAAGTATTTATGTTCTTAATCGTAAGGAAGGAAAGTTTGGTAGAGCCGTTTTATTAACGCTTATTGGTCTAATTACAGGGTTAATCGCAGGGGGACTAGTCGCCAGTTCGCTGCTACCCCAAATACAATTTTTGAGTTGGACAGAGAATCAATTTTCTACGGTGGTAACTTTCGTATTGTTATGGCTTATCACTAGTTTTTTAAAGTAAATCGATTTTTGCTAAGTAGCTAGGCACAATGAAAGACCTGGCTTGAAAAAGCAGGGAGCACCCGAGCACCCGAGCAGAGGAGATAATAAAATTTTTCATGCCCCTGTGTACGCAGTTCATGACGGCTAGTTAATGGGCAGTAAGGAATAGGTTCATCCGATTCCTTATTGCCTATTGCTAATTCAAGTTGTTTGTTGTAGCGCTGTCTCTAGGACTAAATCCACAGCAGAACTTAAATCAGAGACAATTAAGTCCGGCTGGTAAGGTTCTAGTTGAGTGCGATCGCGGATGCCACACTCTACTGCTATGACCTTAATACCATGTTTTGTGGCAGAAATGATGTCGGCTTCCGTATCCCCCACCATCCAAATATCAGAAGCAGGAGGGAGTTCCTGTATTGCCCGTGCCATCAACAACGGTTTATCGTCGATGTCACGGGTTTTCACGTAGTCGTTGCTTAGGCAGTAACAGCGATTTTCTGGAAAAAATCTACCTAAATCGTGTTTTTTGAAGGCATAATCTAATTCCCTCACCCGACGCATCGTCATGACGACCAAATCAACACCCGCCTGTTGGATTTTTAACAGTGCTTCTACAGCGCCAGGAGCAAGGGTGTCGTACTCAAAGTAAGGTTCTGTATGCACTGTTTGTCGTCGCAATTGAGAAAAATCCTGTGCTTGCGCCTCATCTAAACCAGAAATAACAGCGATTTGTTTTTCCGGAATCCGCGATCGCTTTAACTGCCAAAATTCCGCTTTAGCAAGTTGCCGTACTTGTTGGTTTGGGCGTCGAATCTTTTCCAAGCAGAATAGATACACACGGTAGTACCGTTCGGAAACATCAATAATGGGACCGTCGAAATCTGTAATAATTCTTAACATTGGTTTTTTAAATGTAAATAATTATTAACAGGTTATCCCAGATGCTGCTGCTGTGTACTTTTAAAAAATTAATAAATCAGTTTTGGATTTCTTATCTGTCATCCAAAATCTTTGAGACTACCACGTTTGATTTGTTCATTTTCAATTGCTGCAAATAAAGCGCGAAAGTTTCCTTCGCCAAAACCTTGAGCTTGGTAACGACGCTCAATAAACTCAAAGAAAAAGGTCGGCTGTCGAAAGATAGGCTGAGTAAAAATTTGCAGTAGTACGGGGATTATATTCTTCGACCCAAAAAAAGTATTTTCTTTCCAGTCAACCAAAATTTCCTGTTGGGCAATAGCATTCAGCTCGTCTGTAGACAGGGGAAGTCCTTTTCGCTGTCTAATCTGTGAGTAATAGCCTTTGGGAACTGGGAGTAAAGATAGACCAGTAGCACGAAATTGGGCTATTGCATCAACAATATTGCGTGTCCGCAGGGCGATATGTTGAATTCCTGGTCCTCGGTTCACGTTCAAAAATTCTTGAATTTGAGAATTGGCTGAAGCTGGCTCATTAATTGGCAATTGTACTTCACCGTTGCCCGAAACCATCACCTGGCTATATAGAGCAGAGCGAGCAGTTTGAATGTTAAACGTTTGCTGGGGTTGAAAATCAAGGATTTTTTGGTACCAAGTCACTGCACGTTCTAAATCACCTGCATTGACGTTCAGCACGATATGGTCTATGGCAGCAAACCAAGAAGATGAGGATGAGGATGAGGAGGATGAGGAGGATGAGGAGGATGAGGAGGATGAGGAGGATGAGGAAGAAAATATTGCTCCCTCATCTCCCTCATCTCCCTCATCTCCCTTATCTCCCTTATCTCCCTCATCTCCTCCCACTTCCCTTTCTATCAACGTATGAGACAGGGAACCCCAAGCAGCAATTTTGCCCCATTTAATGTATTTCTGACCACATTGGTATTGTTGAACTGGTTGCAGGACTTTTGCCCCATGCACTTGAGCAAGCGAAATAGCCTGTTCTACATTTTCAACACAAAAAGCAATATCTGCCACACCAGGCGGGTGCTGGCGTAAAAACTCAGCCACTGGGCTTGAGGGTAAGAGGGCAGAAGACAGCAAAAAGTAGACTCGACCACTTTTTACCACTTCCGTCCAAGTGTGAGCGTCATTCCTACCTTCTAAGGCAATACAGTCTTCGTTTTGTAGGAAGGTTGACGGAATAGCAGAATCAGCGACTACTTGAAAACCCAAATGGTATACAAACCAATCGCGCCACGCTTTCGCATCTTCCACATAGAAGTGAACGTGATCAATTTTCATATACTGTGAAAATCCAGCGCAACTGCTTATCTGTTTGTAAATTTTGCCTTTTTTACTGGATTTTCAGGTCATTCCTAAGCAAGAATCTAGATTCGCAGATAGTGAATTGCTACTGGTTAATGGTTTGTGGTTACTGGAACAAGCAATAACTAATAACTAGCAACGCTTAGCATTTTTACCAGGAAATTAGAAAAACAGATGACTATCTGGCTGGATGTTAATTTCCATTGGCACGGCTTGGGGTTCGGCACAGAGGGCAAAGAAAATCGCATTGGCAGCAGTTTCAGGGCTGAGCATTTTTTTCCGGTCTACCTTCAAGCTCACATTGTCCCAGAAAGGAGAATCTACCCCACCAAAGTAGAATAACGTAAACTTGATGCCAAAGCGCTTGAGTTCCTCTGCCATGCACTTGCTGAAACCGACGACACCAAATTTGGAAGCAGAGTAAGCTGCTGCCATTGCCATTGAATGCTTGCCCAGAATTCCTACTACATTACAGATGTGACCAGACTTGCGCTTTTGCATCTCCTGAGCTGCTTTTTGACAAGTGTAGAAGCTGCCTTTTAAGTTCACATCTAGCATCCTATCCAAATCAGCTGGTTCTATGTTGTTGTAGGGCTTAAGGATACCAGCACCAGCTGCATTCACCAAAACATCGATTTGACCACTTTGGTCAACAACCTTGGATATCAGTGTGTCTACCTGTTGGGAGTTAGTAATATCACAAGCCACTGTCAAAACTTGCCCCGGTAACTCAGATGCCAGTGTTGCCAACCGAGCAGCATCTCTGGCTACCAGTACTAACTGTGCGCCTGTAGCGGCTAGTTTGCGAGTTAAAGCTGAACCAATACCACCGGTCGCACCGACAACAACAACGACTTTATCCTGCATCGTATTCTTTACATTTCTTCACAGCTTAGTACATGATACTGTGTAACAGCCGGAAATTGTGGGTTCACTTTTACACTAGTAGTCCGCCAAGACAACGCCTGAGGGGTACGTAGTAAGCACGAAGAGTGCGCCTTTGAGCGATAAATCGCTCACTACAAACCCGCAAAGTTTGTGCGATGGACCACTAGGGGCTTCCCAGAGCGCAATTTGCCAGCGATTGGGCACGAGGGCACTGCCCTTCGGGCAATCGCGATTCGGGGCACTGCTTTCCCTTGCGAGGCAATTATTTTTTCTAGAGGCGCAGGTATCATCATAGTTTCCAGATAATCTGGGAAACTTGTAAAATTAGGTATCCCGGAAGTATGAGTTAACAAATGATGGATAGTAATCTGTTTACCTGTTTCAGGATAGTCAAGTATATATTTATTTATAGAATCATCAACGTTGAGCAATCCTTTTTCTTGCAATTGCATGATTGCCATTGCAGTAAATTGTTTAGTAATTGAGGCTAAACGAAATTTTGTTTGCGGTGTATTAGGCACGTCTAGTTCATAGTTTGCCATGCCATAGCCGTTACTCACTAAAACTTTATCTTTTTGAACAATTAATACTGAACCACTAAATTTGTGAACTTCTACATTAGCATCAATATACTCATTTACTTTTGCTTCGATATTTAGCAAAGCAGACATAGCAATCCTCTTTCCTGTCAACCCACTGTACTTAAAATACGCTGAGTTATAGCAGTCTTGCCTCACCCAACTAGATGAGTTAACTGGGGGAAGTGGGATAATTGCCATTACTTTTTAGATGAATATAGCCATCCTATTTGATTTGTGGAAATCCATTGGGTTAGCTTCCCGACAAATAAAAGCGAAGTCGGGAATCTTGTTGTTCACGTAGCCGAAGGCAGCCCGTAAGGCTTATGATTTAGCATTGCTATATTTCTTTAAGCTAACTTATGGAGTCGTATCTGAGCTGACAAACGCCTGTTGTTCATCTGGATGTTGTGGAGATTGAGGCTGTACGTTTTGTAAATTCTCTTTTAACTGAGTTTGTAGCCAGTATTCAAAGAGTTCATTGAGTAGTCGCTGCCGCATTTCTTCATCTAACTGAGCTGGCAGTAACTTTTCCAGCCGTACAATGACAATCCAATCTCCTAATGGTGTTGGTGGTAAAAGCTGACCAGGCTGAACTGATGCCAGCATATTTGCCAGGGCTGGATGGGGAGTTCCCAACTCAACTGGACCTATTAAGCCGCCTGTTTGAGCCTCAGGACCTTGAGAATACTCGCGAGCAAGTTCGCTAAAAGACTGTTCCCCTTCTTGAATTCGGAAGTAAAGCTCTTGGGCTATACAAATATCTTTGACCCGAATCAAAGCATAAACAACCCGATCTAACTTTGCCTTACGCGTTAGAAAATACGACTGTAACTTGTCTGCCCAAGTGCTGCGCTTGAATTGTTCCAGTTTGATGTTACGTGTGGCTAGATAATCTACTTGTTGGCGGTTTAAACCACGGGCTTGTAACCATGCTTGTAGGTCATCTTCAGAATTCAACTGGTGCTGTTGGTAAAACTGCTTATATGCCTGACTGTTTTCTTCTTGTGTCAGGGTAACGTTGGCGATCGCACTGTCGATGATAATCTCTCGCAGCAACTGCGGCAGAATTCCGTATTGCTTCAATAGGGGAATGAGTTCGTCCTTGCTAATGGCGCGATCGCCTACTTGTAAAACTGGAACCATAACCTCCTAAATGTTCTGCTTTATATTTTTGGCAAGATAGAGCTACGTCACTCTTTAGGTTTTATCAACATATCTTAATAATAGTATCTCTAGTTCTACTGTACTGACCATTTACAGGTAACTTTCTCGTCTACTTTTGCGTGATTTGGACTCTTTGCTTTCTATTCACGGGCTGCTAAGATCTGGAATTTTTACTTGCTGCAAGCTCAAAACGACTTAAGGAATGCATATTCTTTATCCTGAACTCGTGCTAGTACAAGGAGTCAGGAGTCAGTAGAGAAAAGTACTTACACATCCAGGGTTTTACTTGTTCCTAACTGTCTAGTTATTTCTGCGCCCGCTGCACTAGGAGTCGGCGGGCATCCATCCGGCTTCTTTGGTGCTTAATTTTCTTGAGGCTGCTAGTATACCACAAAACTGACTTTTCTTGTGTAGCCTGATTTTGTAGCCTTCAAACCACTGCAAAAGCTCTTGCAATATTAATTCAACAACTGTATCGTTTCAGTGGATTCTCCCAAACGTGTTCATAAGATACAACAGCATTAGCACAATAAAAAACCGTTACTCCTGGTAAATATATTATGTATGTTTATGTCGATACTTATAATGGTGTCACCCAATGGAAATATGACTAACTCAAATCTTGCTTGAGTAGCCAATAGCCGTTACCGTATAACTTGCGCTCGCCAAGTTTGCAAGATAAGGATGAGAGAATACTAAGCAATCCTTATCGTATTGAAAAACACTTTTAATATCATAAAATTTAAATTATGTCAAACCAATTCATTTTTGATAGCTTCATAGGTAACTCGACCTTTGTTTCGCTTGAATTAGGAGACATCTTTATTAAACAGCGTAGTCGTGTTGCCAATGTGATCGTTGGCTTGGAATATGTTGAACAACCTGACCCAAGTGGAATCAAGCGACTACAACCGATTATTGATTATATCAAAGATTATCTAACAGATTATCCACATCCTGACTTGTTTGAGGTCATCAATGCTAATCTAGTCTCTAGACTACTCTATTATTCTGATTTAAATTTGTCATCAGAACTCGGCTCGTTGAGCGTGACACTTGATGTTGCATCGATGGAATTTCCTTTCCCGTTTGCTAACACAATCACGTGTACCCCTATGGGTGAGAGCAATGGACTTGTCTTGTTTAAGTTAGAAGACATCTTAATTCCGGCGTGTGACAGTGTAGCAGATGTTTTTGTCAGCCTCGATTATATTGATGGATTTGACGTTAGTGGATTCAAGCCACTGCAACCTATCGCCGACTTCGTCAAAGATTCTCTAAGAGATTACCCTTATGCTGACTTGTTTGAAGTCATCAACCATAATCTCACCTTTGGGCTGCTTTCTAATTGTGATCTAGAGTTATCATCAGTACTAAATTCCCTGAGTATTACACTTAGTGTCCCACAAGGACTAGTTTCTTTGCCATTGACTAGCACCGTCACCGCCATGTCAAAAAGAGCGACTCAACTCTCTGTTTTAGCGGATAATTTACTGGGGTTCAGTGCTGAGCAGTTAGCTCATCCCTTTTACAATAATATTGATAATAATATTGATGGGAACACACTAAAGCGATTTTGGTGATTTGGTGTTCTCACTTGTTCAAGGCGGTGCTAACAGAAAACCTCAAGCTTTAGAGATACAGCAATTTGCATCTTTATTAAGGTACACGTTTTCAACTCAAGAGCCAGAAATAGAGCCAATTTTACTTCTGACTCCTGACTCCTGACTTCTGACTGGTAAATTTTGCTGTAATTTGTCAGTTTTTGCTACCATAAACGTTGCTTGTATCGCCTTTCTGTCTCTTGTATAAAAGCGTTTAAAATTTCCCCTGGAACCTCTTCTTCAATTAGAGATTTATAAAACTGTTGAGCCGTGTTTCCAATTTGATAAACTAAATAAGTATCAGTTCCTGTATTAATAAATCCTCCAGCAAATGGAATCATTTGTGTTGCGCTTAGACCAATTATTGCTAATCTATTGGCTCTAAGTACGCGATCAATAATTGCAAACGCTTCATCTTGACATTCTGGAACCTGTAGTTCAAAACCGTAAGCAACTGCGATCTGAAAAATAATTTCAGCTTGGATGAGAGCAATTTCAACATAATCAACCCCGACAGTCTCTGCCATTTTGGGCGGAACAACATTCATGACTACAGAAGTTCTGCTTACGCGCAGGAGCTGTCGGCGAAGCAGACGTTGAGCAATTTGTTCAGGTTTTGCGTTGGGAAATTTTGTCCAAAGATCAGCTACAAGTTTCTCAACTGCATCTAAATCAATCTGTTCAATCTGTGCTCTTGCAGCTGCTTCCTTTGCTGTTTGGTTCTCCTCTAGTTTCTTCTTAAGAGAGTCTTGATTCTGCTCCAGCTTCTCTCCAAAAAACTGACGTGTTCCCTGTTGTACTGCTTTCCCTCGTTCAATAGTAGATTGAGCGACGTCTTGTCCAAAGTCTGTAGCCGACTTAACTGACTTGACAATATCTTGCCTTAACCTTGTTACCTCGCTAACCATATCTTCGCTGATTTGAGAACTGACTTCACTTACAGTTCCGCCAAGTTCTTGCAGTTTCTTAAAAAACGAGGGTATGTTTTTATTTTTTTGGGTATGACGACGTGATTGCTTACGGGAAAAGTTACTCATTGATCTACTTGAAAGAATATTTTGTATCTTCGGATTAAACGTTTAAGTCTATTTATAGAAGAAGCTTTCAGTCCAAAGTCTGGTTCCAGTATTGTCACCAATAAAGCAAAATTATTGATAGCTATTGTTAGCTTTTCATCGGTTTTGAGAAAGTGTAGTGTTTGCCCATGTGGATATTGCTGCTGATTTGATTTATTATTTGTATTTATGAGAACATGCTAATAGCATTGTTGCTTGCAGTCTTTGATGTTGTCAATCGAACTTTTTCATACTTTGTATGACAGATGTATTACAATATGGGCATCACGACCAGCGCAGTGCTGAAAAGGCGATTGCCCGAAGGACAGTGGGCTTTGCCCAATCGCTTTGAGCGGTGGAAAATAATCAAACGACCAATTCTGATTCTTGTATAGATGGATAAACGTAGCTTTTTGTCAAAAATAATTTAGATGCGTTCGCCCTGAGGTAGGACTGCTATATGTAACTACACTCAAGGAAATTCTGATGTTTTTATATGGTTAATAGTTATCGTTGTTTGTCATAATCTCATTTATTTAAATTTCTATCAAAAGCCTCTTGTGATGGAGATTGAACAACCTTTTGATTTCCTTTTTGATGACGGGTTTGCCATTGAGTGTAGAAAAAGAGAATGGCAAGCAAAATGTAGCCGACAGCCCAAGGGGTTCCAGTTCCAAAACCTAAATTGACAACAGTATCTGCTACAGTCCAACGGTAGCTGTGCATCAAACCCACCCAAGAGAGTAAAGCAGCTGCAATAGACCAATAGGCAGCTTTTTTGAAGTCACGCTCAATAATATAAACTGTGATAGCAGCCAAAATCATAGCTGAAAAAATAAATCCCTGTTCCAAAGCAAAAGCACCATCAATATATGTATCGCTGAGCTTAAACTGCTCAATTAAGGCTGGTGTTAAAGGTTTTTCTGGGGTTCCTAGACTTGCTGCCCGTAGTGCATTTTTGGCGATTAATGCACCCCAGCCTGCAATTCCTGGTAACAAACCGACAACGACAGCAGGTGCATGATGAGCAGGAGTTGCTGTGAAGCTTTGAGCCACAATCACAATACCAATCCATAACACAATAGCCATTCCAGCTTCAATCGGGACAAAATAGGCAAGCATTGCCACGGTTCCAGTCAGGCACAGCAACCCCATAAAAATACCATTGAGAATTGAGTAGCCCACTCTTGCCCCTAAAGCTTTCCAGCCAGGATGTCCGATATAAATGGTGGTGGGGAAACAAGAACCACAAACAGCGGCAACAAGCGTACCAATACCATTAGCTGCAAGACTTGGGGTAGCAGGATAAGTATCTCCGGCAGCTTCAGCACTTTCTAAATTTTGCAGACTACCGACAAGGTTAAAAAGCCCCATTGGTAAAATGATGCTGAAGTAGTCTAGTAAGACGGCGCGACTATTCCACAATTCCCCTAACCACAATCTTGGTATGTAAACTCCAATCGGTTGTAGTGCAGTGACGAACTTGGCATTGTCCCAACTTACCAAACCTGTTCCCCATGCCAAACCAATTCCTAAAAGAACTGCTAATAAACCACCAGGAATGGCAAATCGAACCTGCCCAAAGTAGGTAATCAGAATCACGCCTAAGGGAACTAAACCCACCACGGGATTGGCAAAAGTCCGAAATAGAAAGCCAATGGCAATGAAGGTGATGGCAATACCACCTAGAGTTGAAAGCATTGCCGCACGGGGAACAAGGCGACGCAGAGGATTCCCAATCCATGCACCGACTAATTCAATCAAACCTGAACCCAAACACGCTACCAAACCTGCTTGCCACGCGAGTTCAGCAGCTTGTTCTAAAGATGCACCTTGGGCGATCGCCGTCAACCGCACAGGTAACATCACCAAAAATACATAAGCAAAAAGGCTCACGGTATTGATGCCATAGGGTAAAGCAGTGATATCATCTCGCTGCTCCTGTTGACCTTTTTGGTAAGCTAACCAACCATAATAAAAGTTACCGACAATTAAACTTAAAGCAATTCCTGGCAAAATACGCCCATATACCAGGGAGGGAGGAAATCCAAGCACTCCTTGACACAAATTAACAATCAACAAAATTTGAATCAAGTTGTCGAGAAAAAGCCCAAATAAACCATCTATATCTCTGCGAACAAACCAGCGGGGAGCCTTCAGTGTTGCATTTTCCATAATTTACTTTTGCCTGGACAATTTTTTTGCGATCGCTTCAAGGATATCAGTAAAGATATTGTTTGGAGTTGTAGATCGGAAAGTATGCACTATCGCTTTTTTGTTCACTTTGGCAAGGGGGCGATGTCTGGCGACAAGCTCTTGAAGTATATTTACTTACCCAGTAGGTTATACTGCAAGAGATTGAGTCAGCAAGGGATAAATGATGGCGATCGCCTAGGTTGGGCACCGAAGTGCGATCGCAGCCCAGTGTATGCCTCGGAACGAATGGACAGACGGTATAGCTAAAGAGAAGATTGAAAAGTTGAATTTGGGAAGATGGAATGAGCTTGATATTTGAAACTCACAGGTTGCTATTGAAGGCAATTTTAGAGAGCGAACTGAACACACTACACAATATTTTTATTAATCCGTACGTTAGAAAGTATTTATGCGACGACAAAGTTTTGCCTTTGCAACAAGTTAAAGAAATGTTGATAGAGAGCCAAAAGCTCTTTGATGAAAGAAGGTTTGGTCTTTGGTTTATTGAGACTAAAGATGAGAAAGAAATTATTGGGTTTGTTGGTTTGTGGTATTTCTTTGATGAGGAGCAGCCCCAATTAGTTTATGCTTTGCTGCCTGAAGCAACCAAAAAAGGTTATGCTACTGAAGCCGCAACCAGAATACTGGAGTATTGTTTTAACGAAGTTGGCTATCAGTATCTTTTAGCAAGCTGTGATAAGCCAAACCTTGAGTCACGGAAATTAGCAGAAAGAATTGGAATGAGAGAAGTAGAGGAAAGGATTGTGAATGGCAATCCATTATTATTCTTTAGGGTTGAGAAGTTGTAGCTAAAGTGCTATCTAACAATCAAAACCACCGTCATGGGTACACTTCCCGCTTGGCTTCCTCGCGTCGTTCCGCTACCCGTGTACCTCACGCTCAATGAAAAGCACTATAAGTGATACTGACTAGCCAGTAGGGACGAAATATCCTGATATGAAATGATATCTAGAGAAATTCTTGATATCCTTACAAGTAAAGTGGATATACGGAAAAATATGTATAATCAGTGATTATGCAAGCCGAGTGGTACAACCAAAGCGGTGTCACTTGTCAGCGCCATATTCCTTCCGCTGGAGGGTATTGGTAGAGTATTCGCTATTCGATTGGAGGTGTTACAGAAAAGTCGTGGCACTTCATTGTTGAAAGTATATAAATATAAGTAAATCTACTAATCTGCTGGAGTATTGCATGACTAACCCAATTGTTGCTTTGACTGCTGCTGAAATTCTTAAGCTTGCTTTTAATGAGTTCATTAAGTCTAGTGCAGGAGAAGCTGCCAAAAAGCTTACAACGGAGGCTTTAAACAAAGCTAATGAATTACGTCACAAGATTGTGTCACGGTTCAAGGATAGACAGAATCTTAAGGCAGAAAAAGCAATTACCGCAGTTCAGGAACAGCATTCACTCGAAGCATTGAACAAATTGACCACTTACCTAGATGACGAGATGGAGGAAGAACCAAGTTTTGCTCATGATTTGCGACAACTCGCACAGCAGATTATCAACATTCAGAACATAAGCCAGGAACAAGTGCAGTTTGGCGAAATGAAGCAATTGAACCGTGACAATGCCAAAGGTTTTCAAGTTCAAGCGAATCGAATTGAACGAATTGGTGATGATTACACTAAGTAGTTTGTTGTTGGAACACAAACATGGAGCAAAACAATTACGGCGGGAAAAATTATCAAATTAAAACAGACAGTATTGGGCATGTTGGTGATATCTATCAAAGTCCACAAGTAACTGCAGAGGAGTTACTGCACAAAGGAATTCAGCTTCTCAATCAACGAGCTTACCGTCAGGCTATTGATGTATTGACTGATGCAACAAAAACTAATCCGTCAATATCCGACACTCACTATTATTTGGCAATTGCACTATTGAGTGGTGAAAAACCTAGAAAAATTGACGTATGGACGATTGAAAGAATTGAATCAGAACTGAATACTGCAGTTTGTGGAGATGCCAAATCATCGAGATACTATATGCTTTGGGCAATCGTCAAGCATGGTTATTACGTCATGAATGGATTCATAGAAAAGACTCCTACATCTGCCCAACTTTTCAGTCAAGGTCAATTCATAGAGACTGAACATGCAAGAGAAATTCTTTATCATCTCGATGACCAGAAAAATCCATATTGGATGCACCTATATAACAAATTTGGAAGAGCTAATTAGTAAAGAGGAGAAATCACTGCCATGAGTATTTCCTTAAATCGTTCTGAAGCAGTACGCAAATATTTCACGGAAAGTCCCAATAAGCCTGCTCAACCTGATTATTCGCGTGCTAAGAACACCATTATTTATGGAGGTGTCCTGTTTGTTATCGCATTTTTTATGTTAATTTCTGGACAAATGCTTCTCATGCAATTAAGTGTTGTTGCAGGATACTCTGGTCTTATAGCTTTGAGCTATGGATTTGTTAAGTCTTCAAGGAATTCAAGGAAGAAGCAAAGGTATAAAAGAGATTTGGAACAATATAAAAACGATTATGCACAAGCAGAACCAAAGCCATCAGATGAACAGATAGATAAATGGATGAATAGTGATATAAATAGCATCATTGAAGAGTCATTGAGGAAACTTGACTTAGAGGACGGAGATTATAAAGCAAAGCCCCTGGTTATTGGAGGTCCAGCAGAATCAAATGAAACACGATATGTTCTCGGTAAAGATGGCAAATTTCGATATTCACATCTTAATGTGCTGATTGTTTATTTAACCGACCATAATATCTTAACTTATCAATGTCTACACACTCTAATACACGGACAAATATTGAGTGATAGTACACAAGAGTTTCCCTACAAAGAGATTACGAATCTTCAGATAAAGACTATCAATATAAATATCTCTCTCGTTAACGGTAACAGGGATTCTGTAAATGGTGTAGAGCAATTTGCACTCTACACAAGTGGTGCGAATGTTATTGAGGTGAATTACTCCTTCTCCCACAATGCAAATCAGCAAGATGAACTAGTCAAAATTGGTTCTGAACAGACAATTAAAGCCGTGCGGAAGAAGTTGGAAGAGTATAAGAAGAAGTATGAGAAGTATGAAAGGTGAGGTAGCATATTCAATAAGTTGGTCGCGGTCTAAAAGGATGTTTGGAAAGTATCCGGCGAACAGGTACAGATTTACCCGATAAGTCCGTGTAATACAAGGTAATTAACTGAATTCCTTTGACAGCGCGGTGATTAGTCCTGTAGAGAGAGGAAAGTTTTAGAACTGTCTACTAAAAAACTAGTAAATCGTCTGCCCATTTGAAACATCTGAATTGATTTTTGCGCTTTGCAGATGCGGAATACTGGGAGTTTAGACTGCAAAAGACATCTCCGAAATATAAAAAACTCAACTAAAATAAGAATCAACAATCTTTTATGACAACAAGAATATGAGTTCTATATCTGCGTACATTGAACAGAATCGTCAGGATACACAACGATTAGTGGGTCTAAAGTACGAGCAACTAGAGCAACTAATCAAGCAAGCGATTGCCCAAGGGGCACTGCGCAGAGCGCAATCACATTACACTGCGGAGCGTCTTGCAGAAATGGAAGCGCAGAAAGTTAGAATTATAAATAAAGGTGGTGGTCGGAAAGTCAAGCTATCTATCGAAGAGCAAGTACTCCTAACTTTGATATATCTGCGGCATTTAACTACATTTCAATTGTTAGGTATACAAGAGCGGAGTGAGTGAAACGACTGCCAATGATACATTTAATTACTGGTTTCCACTCTTGAGAGACTTGCTACCATGCAGTTTGCTTGAACAGGTAAAAAAAACGCTCCTTGCTACGAAATTGTTAAAGAACTGTTAACCGAGTTTGAGTTAATAGTAGATAGCTGTGAGCAGCCCAGAGAAAGACCAAAAGAGTATGAGAACCAAAAAAAGTATTACTCCGGTAAAAAGAAAAATCATACATTAAAAAATCAGTTAATTGTTTTACCCGATGGAGGGGATATTGTTGATGTAGTTGCCGGTGAACCAGGACCAAAAAGTGATATAAATTTATTCCGAGAGCGCCAAAAAGGATTTGACTCAAAACAACGGTTTAACGGCGATAAGGGGTATATAGGAGAACCATCAATTAAAACCCCGCAGAAGAAGTCGAAAAGTAGAGAACTTACCATCGAACAAAAACAAAAAAATAAAGAGTTATCACAAGAAAGAATCTTAGTTGAGCATATGATTCGGTTAATGAAAATATTTCGGATTGCTCAGGAAAGGTTTCGATTGAATCCTCAAAAATATGAGCAGGTGATTCTGACTATTTGTGGATTAGTCAGGTTACGAATCGGAGCGCTAATATTACCAGCTTCCGGCTAGACTCGCTCCGCAAAATTTCTTCTGAAACTACTTTTTTTCACTTGTTACTAATAGTAACTATCTCAAAAGCCCATTATACCGTAGAAACTGATGAATTTGCGTTTTGGCGATTGCCCTTTGGGCACTGCGCTCCGCGCAATCGCACGCCTGAAAGTCAGTTATAGATTAGTATTGTCTATTTTCGGAGATGTCTAAACAATCAGGGGGATTTGTTGTGAGATGTCGAAGACTGCAATCATTGTTCCAAGATGGCTCGATCATTCTGCGCTTCTTGCTCATCGCCCTTGTATTTTCAGTCCTGCTGGATTGGCTCACACCGATTGTGGCATGGGTTGAACAAGGCACTCCCCCAACTAAAATCATTGCATTCCAAACGGCTGATGACTCAGCAAGTGGTGGGTTCAGCAATCCGACAGAAAGAGCAACGAGCAGCAATGCAACCATTGTCAGAACAAGACCGATATTTCCTTACCCAATGCAAGCCACATATAGCGGCAAAGGAAGCATTGACGATGCCGTAAACTTTGTCGGGGTAATGCTTTCCCGAATTCCAAACGATCGTATTGATTGGATCGGAAATGATTTGTTTCAGCCTCAGTAATCTTAGAGGGCTTCAACGTTATGGTTCAGCGATTGCCCGAAGGGCACTGCCCTTCGGGCAATCGCGACTTGTCCCTGCAACCTACATTCATACCCTTTTTTAGAATAAACTCGCACTCTTATGGGCGAGGCTCTAACCCCAAAATTTTCGGTAGAATTTGTGATTGCCAGATTCGATATATCGCGTTATATTTTATTTAGCAATAACGATATATCGTGATACGTCAAAGAAACACAAGAAGTTACATATGTTTAGACAATTTCATCCACGTTTTCCTCTACCAGCCCATGCTGGAGAAGGATTTGGCAATCAATTTTTCATGAGTGGGCGACATGGACGCAGAGGTTCATCTAGTGGTGGTTGGGGAGATGAGCCTCGCACCCGTCGCGGTGACATGAAATTCATTTTGCTTGGGGTTCTATCTGAGCGTCCCCAGCACGGTTATGAACTGATTAAAGAACTAGAAACCCGTCGAGGAGGCTTTCACCGCCTTAGTCCAGGTTCTGTCTATCCAACACTCCAGATGCTGGAAGAAGGCGGTTATTTGACCAGTGAGCAAGTCGATGGCAAGCGTGTTTACACGATTACAGAGAGTGGTAGACAATTCTTAAGCGATCGCAACCAGCAATCTCATTTAAGAAACGTTCACGACAGTTTTACGGAAAGTAAACCTTCTGAACTGATTGAATTGCGGCGTACTTTAACCGAGTTGAATGATGCGGTCACACAAATTGCTCGCAGTGGCAATTTGGAGCAAGCAAATCGAGTACGCGATCTGCTTGTTCAGGTAAAGCGTGAGATTTACAAGTTTCTTGCAGAACAGTAAACAATAAAGCCCTTTCCTGAACAATAAAATCATGCGGGTAACTGGCACATTCACCGATGAGCCAGTATTGAAACCCTCCAAGAGCGATGATTAAGCAGGCACTTGAATACTCTGGCTACCTGCCAGCCCAAATGCTGTGTGAATCGCTTGCAATGCCTTAACACCTTCCTCTTGCGCCACAACACAGCTAATTTTGATTTCCGAAGTGGCAATCATTTGGATATTAATTTGGTGATGTGCTAGCGCTTCAAACATTGTAGCCGCAATGCCTGGTTGTCCTACCATGCCTGCTCCCACAACACTGACTTTGGCGATCGCACTATCCAATACCACTTCACCCCATCCATATTCTACGGCTGCTTGCTGGAGCATTTTTTGTGCTGCTTGTGCATCCATCCTGGCAACGGTGAAGGCAATATCTCGTCTGGGAACGCCATTGATCACATGACAGCGCTGGGATTGAATAATCATGTCTACGCTGATGTTGTGTTCTGCCAACAGTCCAAACAGCTTCGCCGCTGTTCCCGGACGATCTGGTACTTGACGAATTGCCAAACGCGCCTGGTTCATATCTAGGGCGACACCACGGACAGGGGATGAGGGAGGGAGTGAGGGAGGGAGGGAGGGAGGGAGAGTAAAATTCTCCTTGTCCTGTTCAATTTCAAAGGCGGTGTGGAGGGCTGCAACGGCGCGATCGCAATCTGCGTTGTCAATTACGCAACTGACTTTCACTTCGCTGGTGGAAATCATCTGGATGTTGACGCCAGCTTCTGCAAGGGTGGTGAACATCTTTGCCGCAACACCGGGACGCCCGATCATTCCCGCACCTACAATACTGACTTTGGCAACATTCTGTTGTACCATCACTTCAGCTTCTTCAGTTTCAGCAGCTTTGTGAGAGCGCAGAACAGGAGCAATCGCTGCCGCTACGGCTTCCGCTCGTTTTAAAATTGGTGTCATCACGGTAAAGGCAATGTCATTTGTATTACCTTCGTGAATTGACTGAATAATTAAATCTACATCCACATCCTGAGTGGCAATTTCCCCAAATAACCGTGCTGCAACGCCTGGTTTATCTGGTACACGTAACATGGACACTTTTGCTTGTTCGGTATCAAATTCGATATCATCAACGGGACGGGCAATTTCCAAATTGACGAGTGAACGGGGACGTGGTGTCGGTGAATTCACCCAAGTTCCAGGATCATCTGTCCAACTAGAGCGAACCACCAAGGGAACACCATAGTTCCGGGCAATTTCCACAGCACGGGGATGCAAGACTTTTGCCCCCAAGCTGGCGAGTTCCAGCATTTCATCGCTGGTGATTTCATCTATTAGCTGTGCTTCTGGAACCAAACGGGGATCTGTCGTTAAAATCCCTGGGACATCGGTATAAATTTCACAAAAATCTGCTCGCAATGCTGCTGCTAAAGCCACGGCTGAGGTGTCTGAACCGCCACGTCCTAAGGTTGTAATTTCCAATTCCTCAGTTCTGGTAATACCCTGGAACCCAGCGACAACAATAACTTTGTTTTGATTAAGATGTCGCTTGACCCGCTCTGTTTCGATATGTAAAATTCGCGCTCGAGTGTGTGCAGCTTCGGTAACAATTCCTACTTGCGCTCCTGTCAGAGAAATTGCTGGCTGTCCAAGTTCTTGCAAAGCCATACTTACTAAGGCAATGGTGACTTGTTCACCCGTGGAAAGCAACATATCCATTTCCCGGCTGTTGGGATTCGTTGAAATTTCGTATGCTAGCTTAACGAGTCCATCGGTGGTTTTACCCATTGCGGAAACCACAACGACAACAGAGTTTCCTGCTTTGACAGTTTTGCACACGCGCTGTGCGACAGCTTGAATACGTTCTACTGAACCGACAGATGTACCACCGTATTTCTGAACTATGAGCGGCATAAGCTTAATGTAGTCAATCGTCCCTGGGAAATCTATTTGTTCATTATATTTCTTGCACCGTATCTAATTTCATAGAATCCCAGTAAACTTGCTGCAACGAGCAACGCCAATAAGTCGTAAATTGCTCTGTAAGCTAGGGTTGCGCCTAAAATTGCTACAGGAGAAAATTTGGTGTTGAGAAAATGGCGATCGCCTTTTAGATTATTTCAAAGGGTGAAACCTGAATCAAGTTCCTAGTCAGGGCTTTAGTCTTTATTTTATCTTCCTACTCGCTTCCCGCAAGAAACGCCTTTGCAACCCTTGAAGCCGCTTCTTTGGCGTGTAAGTCTTGCAGACAGGTTCCCCCAACAAAGCAGCGTGTCTGCAGGACATAACTTTTCATCCCGCAAATATGCAACGCCGTAATTTTACAGTGGGAAGGAACTCTCATATCATGTCCGGCTAATTAGTTATGATTCCCACGTTAATTGCACCCCACCCCTTTATCCCCTCCCCGCAAGCGGGGAGGGGAGGTAAAGCGCAGCTTTACCGGGGTGGGGTTCTGAGGGTAATGATAAGTATTTAACCGGACTTGATATCACCTGATCACCTTGCCTCCTTGAACTATTTATAGTACATCTATACTATAATAGAAATGCCACCTTACAGCAATTTTCTGTAGGGTGTCTCATCATTTGAAAAGCGCTGTAAGCAAGAAGCTGGTATACCTTTTTGCATTGCATTTTGCGTGTTTACCCTCAGATTTTAACGTTTGTGAGAAGGTTTTCTTGTTGAGGGTGACGCAACAAAAAACCATGAATTAACATGATGGTTAAGCTTAATTAAAATAGGTGTAAATATGGCAAAAAAAGCTGCAAAAAATAACGTTGCCCGCTCTCAAAATATCAATAGTAAATTTACTAATAATACTAGAACAAAATTCACCCTTTATAACTTTGCTGGTAAAGAAAAAGCTTACTATTTAGTAGATAGAGTAGATTTAGAAAGAAAGCCGGGTGATATTTCACAAAAAGCAGTAGCACACAGTATTATTATCATTGACCGTTCTGGCTCAATGTCTTGTGATATCCAGGCATTGAAAGAAACTTTGATTAAGCTTTTAACTCTTGATGAATACATCAACTACCAGCTAGTCATCACTTTAATATCCTATTCTTCTAAAGACGACGTAACCTGTCACTTCCAGCGAATTCCCATTCAAGAAGTGATGAAACCAAGTTCTCCCTACGTAGAAGAAATTAAACGAATTCAGGCTACTTATCTAACTTGCATATCTCAAGCAATGCAGATGGCAAAATCTCTGATTCAAGAGGGAGAACTTACCGCCATAACTTTGCACAGCGACGGCTATGCAAATGATACCAGCCCTAGGGCAGAAGCAAAAGCTTTAGAGGCGATTTGTGAAGAACTCAAAAGCATGGATGTTTTTGTCAACACCATCGCTTATTCTAACGCTTCTGACTTTAAGCTGCTTTCCAAAATTGCCAACACTGTCTCTGGTTTTTGCATTCAAGCTGGCGATGTGAGAGAAGTTTATGATGCTATTTACAGCACTGCAAAATTGTTAGGTGGTTCAGTCGCACCAGCAATAGAAGAACCTTTAGCTGCTGATTATACCTATCAAGTTTTACTTTCAACAAGTGCGAAGAAAATTAATGGTACAGCGGGAACATTAAAAATTTTTGGTTTGAAGCCAGATGATGAATTTATCATTTACAAGTATAAGCAGATTACTAAAGAAGCTTATGAGCAATTAAATGTACCTGTAGCTCAAAATGATCAGTCTGTGTATGCATTTGCCAAAGCAAATTTAGTAGAAGGAAATTTGAATACTGCCAAGTATGCTATTGCTAGTACCTTTGATGCCACTTTAACAGAAAGACACGCCAAAGCGCTGACAAATGAGCAAGTCGCAGATTTTGCACAAGACATTGACATTGCACTGTTCTATCCCAATATCTTGCGAGAGCATGAAATCCTAGATAAGGTGAAGGTGAACGAGAGAGTTTCTCTGCTAGAACTCGTCAAAATCTTGGAAGAACATCACAGCAGCATCATTGTTAACATCGAGCACTTGCAGGATAATTATCAAAGAAAAGGAATCAAAAGAGTTAAAGGTTGCAGGGATGGAAATGGCAACTTAATTAAACCTTGGCTGAAAACTGAATATATAGATAAAGGTGGCTATGTTGACATGGGTTCGTTTGAGATTAACCACAATACCGCCACTATCAATATGCTTATCACTCGTAAAGTGAGACTTGTCAAAGCTGAGGACAAAACCCGAATTATTGAGGTTGCTGGTTTGCTGATGAATGACTTGGCTACCTTTAATAATTACACTATTGTTAGTGATGGCGAAGTCAATGTGAAGTCACTCAAAGTCAAAATTAGTAGTAAAAAAGCCTTTGATGTACTTAAAGCAAAAGGTGTATTGGAAAAAGATGGTTCGCCAGCAGAGGAATTTGACTTCCGCAGTGAATATACTATCAAGCTAGAAAATTTACCTCTTGTGCCTTTTGATGGACAGTACAGTAACATTGATGGTTTGTTTTCTGAACTAGCAGAAATCAAGGTTCTCTCTAGTATTATTTCTGCTCATCTGAAAGAAGAGTCAGATATGTTCTTAGCAGAACAGTTGGAAGAGTTGAAGAAGCATTATATCTCAAAAAACCTTTACATCAACTTTCCAACAACGAACGAATACGACGACATCAAGGAAGCGTTAATCAACGGTACTCTTGATTCAAGAGTTAGCTATAAAATCGACATTGGCAGCAAAGATCTACTTAACCTTAGTAAACTGCATACAGCGAATAAATTCCTTGATAGGATGTATCAGCTTTATGACAAAGAAACTGGGGAAATTTTCCAGAAACCTGCTTTTGATTTGGCGTTCAATGAAAATATTGCCTTCAGACACAAGCAATTGTCATCCCGTACAAAAATCACGAAAGTCGATGAATTCATGAAACCAATGTTTGATGACTTTCTTGGTTTGGAAAAGAACGGTAGAGTGACAGCTATTCTTACAAAAGTTAGTGCTGAGAATCTTGTAAGGGTGTTGCAAGATAAGTCGAATGGCAAACCTGTCAGCAAAGAGGAAATGGTTGACGCGTTGACAGCGGCGAATACCAAATTGGTGGCGTATGGAGAGAGAATTTACCGCGATAAGATTTGTCCTTTGGTGTTCTACATTGGTTCTACTGGGCTTTTGCCAGATGAAATGAACGCCGTAGCATCCACTGCAGAGGAACTTGCTGCAAAATACCTAAACTTGCAGTTTTCTAAAGATGAGATAGAAGGGACGTTTTTTGAGGTAGGTGAGAGTATTATCAGCGTGTATGGGAAGACTGAGTATTACACCAAGAAGGTTGTCGTTGGGGTAGAGGAGTAGGGGACAGCGAACAGGTGATACGGCACGGCTAGACGAAAGCCCCTACGGTGTAGTCTATGCAATTGAGAAGGGGCTACTGATATTTTGCACCACTTGCGTTATTGCAATTTTTGTAGGGTGGGCACTGCCTAGCATTCGCTCAAAACCTTATTTTTACGTTGTGGGCAGTGCCCACCCGAAGGGTTTTGAGAATGGTGCAAGATCTGAACTACTGAATCCACGCAGCAGCACACACAACACGAAAACCGAGGAAGTCGAACCAGTTGCCCGCATCGTTGACGCCGCGATACGCCGAACGGCAGAAGACAGGACTGACGTCCCAAGAACCACCACGCAGCAGACGATTATCATTATTACTATCATCTAACCACGCACTTCCGTCTGTGGGCGCTCCTTTATAATTACTATGCCAATGGTCAGCACACCATTCCCATACCTGACCATGCATATCATATAGCCCAAAGGCATTCGCTACACCAAAGCTACCCACAGGTGTTGTTTCCTCCCGGTAAATCCCTTTGGAACCTTGACCATAGGAACCTGACCATTTATATTCTTCGTTATCTGTACCTCGATAATTCGCTAAATCCGTCGTAATCGTCTCACCAAAGTGAAATGGAGTCGTAGTTCCAGCACGACAAGCGTATTCCCATTCAGCTTCACTCGGTAGACGGTAGGGTCTTTTGGTGTGTGAGGAGAGGCGAGCGCAAAATTCGACAGCATCATGCCAAGAAACTTGCTCAACAGGGCGATTTTCTCCTTTAAAATGAGATGGATCAGCATCGAGTTCGCTGTTCACTTTTGGGAAAGAAGCTACTGCTTTCCATTGCGCTTGAGTGACAGGATACTTACCCATGCAAAAGGGTTTAATGGTTACTTCATGCTGAGGACTTTCCGATTCACCGCGCTCAAGTTCATCTTCTGGCGAACCCATGAGAAAACTACCGCCAGGAATCAGCACCATCTCTAGTTCAACTTTATCGCCCAAATCTTCTATAAAATATTGCGCTGTCCGCGCTGAACGGTTAATGACTATTTTTAGCATTAATTCTTACCTGCTTGATTGTCCCTCTCTAATACTTTGTTTGTGATGATTGAGCTATTCCCAAAATATGATATTATTATTGAGGCATCGCACTCATTCACCAAAAAAACTTTGCGTCTTGGCACCCTAGCAGTTTAGTGAGCCAGTTATTTCTCTAAAAAAATTCGGCTCGCTCCGCTCGCAAGGAAAAAGAAAAAAGGGTAAAGGACAAAAGAGTAAAAGTATAAAGGGCTACTCAGTCCTCGCCGCAGCACCGCACACCACCCGAAAACCGAGGCTGTGGAAGTCGCTGTCGGGGTTGTAGACGCGCTTAGCAGCGGGGTTGTACTGGACGCGCTTAGCAGAACGACAGTAATCAGGATTGTTGTACCACGAAGCACCCCGCAGTATCTGTCTACCATTATCATTATCATCGAGCCATGGACTTCCGTCTGTGGGTGCTCCTTGATAATTACTATGCCAATGGTCAGCACACCATTCCCATACCTGACCATGCATATCGTATAGCCCAAAGGCATTCGCTACACCAAAGCTGCCTACAGGCGTTGTTTCTCCACGATAAACTCCTTTGACACCAGCACCGTATGTGTAGTCAGCATTATAGTTTGCCAACTCAGATGTAATTGTCTCACCAAAGTGAAAGGGAGTCGTCGTACCCGCACGACAAGCATATTCCCATTCGGCTTCACTCGGTAAACGGTAGGGTTTACCAGTGTATTGAGACAGCCGACCTTCTACGAAGCGGCTAAGCCGAACGCAGAACTCAATAGCATCATACCAGGAAACTCCTTCAACAGGGCGATTTTCTCCTTTAAAATAAGATGGTTCAGGGTCAAGTTCGCGGTTGACTTGTGGAAGGGAGGCTACTGCTTTCCACTGTGCTTGAGTGACAGGATACTTGCCTATAAAGAAAGATTGAATCGTTACTGTATGCTGAGGGCTTTCAGAGCTTGAGCGCTCAGGTTCATCTTCTGGCGAACCCATCAAAAAGCTTCCAGAAGGAATGGCTACCATTTCTAGCTGTATTCCATTCCCTAAATCTTCGATAAACTCCGTAGCTCGCTGACGATGACGATGAATGGTTAAACGACGACGATCAGCCCATTGCTTGAGGATATTTTGAAGATTTCTTTTGGTAACTTTTTCACCAAGCACTTCTGATAAAACTTCCCAGAGCTTGAGAGCAACATTGCTTAGATGAGGCACAGAGTATTTTGTTGATTCTGAAATTTTCTCATAGGTTTGATTGGCTAATGTTCCCTGTAGAATTAACTGTTCAATATCATTGAGATGTTTTCCTGTTTTAGTAAAAACCATCTCATCCACAATCTCGGGAAAACTAACTGTACTGATTTGAGCAGATTGATTAACCTCTATCAGTGCGACTTCAAATTCAAAAGGTTGCAGGTTGATACCTAGAGGAGTTTCCGTCTCCGCTTCAATACTGATGGTTGCGACTTCAAATTCAAAGGTTAATATTTTAGGAGGATTATGAGATTCTTCCGAAAACTCAGGAATAACTTCAGATGTTCGTTCTAATTGTTCTGCTAAAGCAGCATAGTCTTCACCTAGTTGACGCAACACCTGCATAGCAATCTTGGCAAAAGGGATAACCTCTTGTCTTGTGCTGATATCCCAGTTAGGGTTAGGAGCGAGTAATGCTGCAAAGCTCTTGATTTGTAACCCCGCCTTACGAGCTATGTATTGGGAAACTGCTTCCAGCACAGCATCAATTTCTGTAATCCTTACAGAACTCAGCAAAATTTCCCGAACTCCATCTACAAATTTATATTGCCAGCGTTCTGGTTGACTCGGTTTATGACTCTGAACAAATTGCAGCAATCCACTCATAAAAATCTCTGCTAAGTGAATTTGTCTGGATTCTGGCAACAGTTCTTGCTGAATGAGATGGATGACAGGCAAACTTACAGGTGCAGCCGCCATGAAGCCTGCTAATTTTCTGGCTAGAGGGGAAGCTGTAGCATGAAACCGTTTAACTAATAAGTCCGGCTTTGTTGGTTGCTGAGGAGTCGGAGACGGAGATTTTGGTACAAGTTCTTGCCAATTTTGCTCAAACAGAACACCTAGCGTCTGAACACTACCTGCTCCCGCAACGACTCGTGCCCACTCTGTTAAAGACTCAGGTTCTAACGTCACCACAGGAAACTTCAACGCCATTGTCGGTTTTTCTTCCTGCCAAATGGGTAGCCCACTTTCAATCAGTTGTGAATTGAGGACACCAGGAGCCAGCGCACCCAATTGCACTGAGGTTCCTAATCCCAACACCGTCCGCTCCCACAGTTGCTCTGGTAACAATTGCAGTACTGCAACCGGAACGTGGTTTCCCCAAAGCTCTAAGAGTTTGTGTATTTCCCCTTGCCACCACAACGGTGAAATACAGTCGCTAATTAGCAATATCAATCGTCTACCTGTGGCATCCAATAGCTCTTTTGGACTACGGGAGAGTTGTTTTCTTTGTACTTTTTGCGGCTTTTTTTGCTGAAACGGGAAAAGCTGGGGTGTTCCATCTGTTTTCGTCTGTAAACTCCAAGTGTATACGTTGCGAAATGCCCCGTGTCGCTCCATTAATTTTTGGAATTCTGCAATGGTTTCTTGCCAAACAACTGTTGTGCGGGTTTCTTCCACTACCAACACCAACTCCAACCAGCGTTCCCGTGCAGGTTGCAAAACAGGCGACCAAACCTGATATTCTGCAATTTGTCGAGCTGTACCTTCTTCATCCAAAACCGATTCTGTTCGGGATGGCACTTTTCGCATGAGTGGACGAAGCGCTCTGGCTAAAGCCAATGAATTTCGTAGAGCAGGTGCAGCTGGTGCTTTAAAGGGGAGTCCTTCTGGTGTGGGTGATGATTTGTCAGAGGAACTAGATTCAGGGAGTGTATCAGACGAGTAAGCAGAAACGGCAGGTTGCTCTCTAGAGGGACTAAGGGATGAAGGTGGGGTTTGTGCAACGTTTGCTGAAGTAGGTGATGTCGGTGTAGGGGTAAGGTCATGGCTACTTCAGTCTGCGCCAGTTCTGTGCCTGAGGCATTGATGGAGTGTGCCGAAAAGGACCACAGTGATGTCATTGTATTGGGTGCAGAAGCCACAGCTATCCGTTCCAATGCAATCGAGTATAAGCGCGATGGCAAGTCTGAGACACTGCCAACTTATACCACAATTTGGACAGCTGGCACTGCTACCCATCCGCTGATTAAAGATTTGGCAATTCCAGATGAACACCGAGACAAGCACAGTGGATTAAAAGTCAGCAAAACCTTACAACTGCCCGATTTTCCAGAAGTTTTTGCAGGCGGAGATTGTGCAGCTGTGGAGGACAGTTCCTTTCCGCCGACTGCACAAGTTGCATATCAACAAGGAGCGACAATTGCCCAGAATTTGAAAGCGATCGCTTTAGGAAATGACCCCAAACCTGTTAGGGTTAACATACGTGGCACTTTGCTAAAACTTGGGTTAAACGATGCTGCTGCCAACATTTACAACGTTTTTGAAGTGACTGGCAAAGCCGGTCATTTAATCCGTCAAGGCACTTATCTAGAGCTCTTGCCGACGCCGATTCATGACTTTAAAGCCACTGTAGAATGGCTAGATGAGGAGATTTTTCACCGCCACCTTGACCCTCACGATGTGGGCAAGAAAGTGGTGCAGGCAGTGGAATTAGTTGGTGGTGTAGCTGTGGGAATTTTGGCTGCCAGAAAATTACTTCAAATATTAGGAGACGATGAAAAAAACAAGAAATCATGATTTGAGAAAAATTCCAAATCCAGGAATTTCTTATCTTCATTGCTAGCCTTTACCATCAAGGGCTTTATCTAAGTTCCAAGCTGCACTAATCAAAGCCAGATGTGTAAAAGCTTGGGGGAAATTCCCTAATGCATCGCCACTCGATCCCGTTTGCTCGGCATAAAGCCCCAGATGGTTGGCATAGCCCAGCATTTCTTCAAATAGGAGTCGGGCTTTATCGAGTCGGGCACTCTCCTTATTCTTAACTCCGGCGCGGGTTAGTGCCTCAACTAGCCAAAACGTGCAGATATTGAAGGTGCCCTCATTTCCTTCTATACCATCGGGCGTTTCTTCCACATTGTATCGGTATACCAGACTATCAGAGACTAACCCTCCTGATTTCGGAGGCTGATTGATGGCATCCAAAGTAGCCAGCATACGGGGATCTACTGGCGAGAGGAAGAATACCAGAGGCATAATTAAGCTTCCGGCGTCTAGCGAATCACTACCGTAATATTGCACGAAAGCTTGACGTGAGGCATTCCATCCCTTGGACATGAGTTCCTCATAAATTTGGTCTCGAACCTCGATCCACCGCTTTCGATCTGCCGGGAATGAGCGCTTGTCTGCTAAACGCAAGCCGCGATCCAAAGCCACCCAACACATAAGTTTTGAGTACACAAAGTGTTGTTGTCCGTTACGCACTTCCCAGATACTTGAGTCTGGTCGCTGCCAGTTGTCACAAACCCAATTAAGCATATGGCGCACTTTGATCCACATATCATATGAGATTGGTGCTCCATACTTGTTGTAGAGATACACCGAGTCCATCAACTCGCCATAAATGTCCAGTTGTAACTGTTTGTAAGCAGCATTGCCGATACGAACCGGACTTGAACCTTTGTAACCCTCCAGATGATCTAAGATTTCTTCGCTCAGGTCATGCCGTCCGTCAATTCCATATATATTTTGCAATAAGCCGTTCGGACTGCACTGATGGCAACGAGACTCTATCCAATTCATGAACTCAGCAGCTTCCTTGGTGAAACCAATACGCATTAACGCATAAAGCGTGAAAGCTGCATCTCTGATCCAGGTGTAGCGGTAGTCCCAGTTGCGTTCACCGCCAATACTCTCTGGAAGACTACAGGTAGGCGCTGCTATGATTGCTCCGGTAGGTTTGTAGGTCAGCAGCTTTAACACCAGTGCTGAACGGTGAACGATTTCGCGCCACCGGCCCATGTAAGTGCATTCCTCAAGCCAGTGACGCCAGTAATCAACGGTTTGCTTGAATAGCTCATCCGCTTGTGACTGGTCGAGAGGATGTCCACAACCACGATTGGGTTCAGTTTCCCGCACCACAAAAACCGCTGTCTGTGTTGCCTGAAGGTTAAACTTGGCAAAAACTCCACTGTCTTCTTGCTGTAGTGGGATATCTGTTAAAAGTTCGAGGCTGAGTTTTGGTGAGTGAAAGCACGCACCCCCAGAACTGAGTATTATTTGATGTTCATCTCGGGCATAGTTGAAAGCAGGACGGCATTCCATAAGGAAATCCATGAAGCCACGAATCACCTTAACACGCCGGATTAACCAGTGAGATCCAACCTCTTGTGCAGCCATCCCTACAGGCATAAAGTCGGTGATTTCTCCAACGCCTTCTGGTGTCAGGAAGCGGGTTACTAGGACGTTGGTTTCAGGCCAGTAGAACTGCTTGTGAGTCACCTCACAAGTCCTGGGTGAAATCTTGAAATGCCCGCCCTTTTGATGGTCGAGCAGTGCCGCAAAGACACTGGGCGAGTCATGAAAAGGAAAACAAAACCAGTCGATAGATCCATTTAGCCCGACCAAGGCTGTTGTGTACGTGTTCCCAATAATTCCGTAGTTTTGGATTGGCTGATATCCCATGACCCTCACTTTGCTCAAATTCAAAATATGCCCTAGGGCAGACTACGCTATCAAAATTTAAAAAAAACAAAGGATGCAAGCCCCTAATACCGTTTCACTTAAAGGTTGACACAAATAGGCAGTTCTCTTGCAGCTTTGCAGAGGGAAAGAATTAGAGACCAATCATTTGTATCAGGCTTAAGCGTGAAATGGTATAATTTACGGTGTGAAGAAGTAAAAAAGATTTAAACTCATATATTTAAATTAAATATTTTGTGAAGTTATTTCTTCTGTCTTACGAAATAAAAAACATGAAAATTATCATAAAAAATCAATTTTTATGCTATCTGAATAATATTTTGCGATTGCTAAAAAAGAGAAATTTCCCAAATCTCAAAGCACAAAAAGGAACAACTCGTTTGAAAGATTGAGCTTCCTTGGCTTATTCACGCTACACGGCACGGTGATGATTTTCCTGTGGATTATCCCGTTCATGGCAGGTCTTGCCAACTAGCTAGTGCCGCTGATGATTGGGGCAAGGGACATGGCTTTTCCACTCCTCAATGCGATCGCCTTCTGGATGATTCCACCAGCAGCTATTCTGCTACTCTCAAGTTTCTTGCTGCCTAAGGAATGAGCAAAATCTTGTCGCCAACTTAAAGAGTAAGGAGACTACAAAATTATGGCAAATGTTGTTGTGCCCAAAGCACAGCTTGAATCCGGTCACGAACACCTAACTGGCTGAAAATTTGAGAGACATAATTTCTCACGGTTCCTTCTGTAAGGTGCAGTTCTTGAGCAATTTCACGATTATTTTTTCCCTGTTTCATTAACTTCAAAATTTCCAGTTCACGTTGACTTAACAGGTAGTCATAATCATCTTTTGGGCGTGAGGAATTAGGTTTTAACTGAGCAACGACTTTCGGAACAATCGATGGTCCGAGTTGACAGTATCCCAGATAAACTGAACGAATGGCTGTGACAATCTGTTCAATTGGGGTGTGTTTGAGTAAGTAACCAAGTGCGCCTGCTTGGAGTGATTGCCAGACATACTCATCATCATCAAATGTCGTCAGTACTAAAATTCGTATCCAAGGATAACGTTGAATAATCTCACGAGTAGCCACAACGCCATTGCAAATTGGCATTCGGACATCCATCAAAATGACATCGGGTTGTAGGTGTTGGGTGAGGGCGATCGCCTCACGTCCATGACTCGCTTGTCCAACCACATCCAAGTCCGCTTCAGCAGATAGCACTATGGCTAAGTCCTGCCGAAAAATATCCTGATCATCAACAACTAACAGGCGAATCATAGCGGAAGTATGATTTGAATCTGCGTGCCTGAGCCTGGAGTACTGTTGATCGTCAATTGACCTCTCAATAGTTGGACTCGTTCTTCGATGCCTTGCAATCCCAAACCCAAATGCGGTAATTTCGGATCAAATCCTTGACCATCATCTGCTAATTCTATCAGGATACCTTCCGGCGTAGACAAACCTCGGAAACGAACCGCAGAAGCATGAGCATATTTTTGAATGTTAATCAATCCTTCTTTAACAATGCAGTAAATGTGGTGGCTGGTTTGCAATGGCAATTTTGGTAAGTTTATCTCCCATTGCACACTCAAAGCTTGATTGTAGCGAAGCTGTTCGACTAAATTGGTTAAAGCTTGATTGAGATTAAAATCCGATTGACGCATTGTTTTCAGCGAGTGATTGACATCCTCAATACACTGACTAGCCAAAAATTTAGCTGTGTCTACAGCTTCACACACTGCATTAACATCGTGTTGTTGCAGCTTTTTTTGGGCTACTGTTAACCGACTGTTGAGGTTCGTCAGACTATGTCCTAAAGAATCATGAATATCGCGAGCAATCCGCGTACGCTCTAGTGTAGCAGCTAGCGTTTCTACTTGCTCAGCTAAGGCTTCTGCACGTTTTCGGCTTTTTTGTTCTGCAATTACCATAAAACTAAAAGCAATTATGAAGACAGTGACGACGAGATTATCTGATAGATATCTTAAAATCAACTGTTGGATTTGGTTGCGATCGCCTAGCTCTACACATAATGCTGTAGTCATTTGAGCAGATTTAGGAAGCGCCCATACAAAGGTTAATAAACCTATAATTACCGTTAATGTAACAGTCAATATCAGATTTTGACGATTCAGTAAGAAGCAGCTTTTAGCAATATATAAATAGAGAAACAGTTCTATTCCAATTCCTGTTACCCTCATGAAAAGTGCTAATAGAATTCCTGCAAGGACATAGACTTGCCTTTGCCAAAGCGGACGGTTAATTGGAAAGACTAAACTCAACAACGCATATCCAACAAGACAGAAAACAACCTGTAGAGATGCTGCGATTGAAGCTTGAAACGAGCCATCCAGCAAAAAACCTAAACTCACTCCAACAATCATCACCCACTCGCTATAACGCAAATTTGAGCGGAATGATGCAGAAGAGATCATACTCAGTTTCATAGCAACTAAAGCAGGAAATATTAGCTAAAAGATACTAGAAACTACAGTATAGTATTCCGTTTGGATTTCTCTATGACATTTGTCATGTTAATTCATGACACCAATCTATAGTGTGCAGAAACTTGATTTGGCACCTTAGTAACTAAGTTACTGGTGTTTTACGAACATGAAACGAATTCACGTTGGTTTGATGGTTCTCACTACAGCCGTGATGAGTGGAGGGATAGGATTTCTAGGGGGTACAGTCGTGGGAAAGACGGTTTGGACGATAGGCGATGGTGTACCAATGGGAGTCTGTTTAACAAGTGAAATTGCCAAACAGCAAGGTGCAATGACTCCAACCGAGATTGATAGAGTCTTAAATCAGGCTAGAGAGAAAGTACAACAGACAGCAAATCAAGTCATACCTTTTGCTGAATTTAACTTTAACTGTCCGAATGCACTCAGTAGCTTTTCCAAATAGATTCTTGTCTTTTCACACTGTTGTATTTAGAATTTCTAATATGATTCAGCGCTTCAAGAAGAACATCAAAAAGCGTCCGCTTGTATGGTTTTATGTATTTTCAATTTTAATTGAAGTTTGTATCATTCCAATTTTCCTTTTTACAGATGCACAAAACGGATTACTCAAAGGCTTTGAGAAATCAGGTTTACAATTTAATACGGATTTAGTAACTGCGTTTCGAGTTGTATTGGCAGCACCGGAAGCATTTTTGGGAATTTTCCTAAGTCTTGTGCAAGTTGCTGCTGTCGATGTAGCCGTATTTATTATTGCTATAGCTTATGGACAACAAGGTTTTGCAACCCTTAAAGCTCGCTTTCGCTTCTGGAGAAAAGATATTTTTTGGCACCGTGGCTTGAGAGTTTGGGGATTCTGCATATTAACCTTTAGTGCGATGAATCTGGCGACGGCTGCACTCAACAAACTACTGCTCACTGAAAAGGAATTCGGTTGGCATATTGATTTTTTCTCAATAGTGTTTTTGTTCAAGTTTTTCGTTGCTATGTTTTTAGACGCGGGTGGTTTATTTGAGGAAAACGGTTGGCGAGGATTTGCTTTACCTTTGCTACAGAGCCGTTTTAGCCCTCTCAAAGCCTCAATTATACTAGGATTAATGTGGTTTGCGTGGCACATTCCTGTTAAAGTGGATACTTTTTTTTACGGAATTGGAAATGCCATAGCCATTTTTTCTATTCTGATGATTAAGTTTGTTTTACTTTCAATCATCATGACGTTTTTCTTTAATCGAGTTGGTGGGACTACGATTATTGCGATCGCCATGCATGGGCTATCAAATGATTCAGTCAGGTTAGGTGGCGAAATTTTGTCAGATAGTACCAAAGTTTATCTACTGACTGAAATCAACTTAGTCATTCCAATGATTGTCGTTGCGATAGGATTAATTCTTAAAACAAAAGGTCGGCTTGGCTTCAGAACAGGGTGTGACAGTTATTTTAAATTTGCAAATTATCCCTAGTTGGATAAGCGCATCAGCCGACCACTTATATCTAACTTTGTGCCTTTCCTTCTAGCAATCCTGCTAGAGTTTGCTGAAAACTCTTGCGTTGGCTGAGAGTATCTAACCACGCTGCTGTTTTGGGTCTAGCTTTAACTAGTGCTGATCCTTCCTTCGTCATGTTGACGTAGTACACCATTGACCCAGCTATGATGTCAGCCAAGCTCAATGCATCACCCACAAGAAATGATGTTGTCAGCTCACGTTCGAGGACATCCAGATGCTGACTGATAATGTTTGTTGACTCTGCAACAACAACTTCATCAGCTGCACCACCCATAATCGGATTCATAATTCGCTGCACAAACAGTTGGATCGCAACGGGATATAAGTAATTTGACGCAATCCCAATCCATTTCCGCACCTGGGCGCGTGCTTTTGGATCAGTGGGCTGCAAGGATGGCCCATCGAAAGCTTCATCTATGTAGGCTAAAATCGCTGGAGTTTCGTACAGGATGAAATCTCCCTCCTGTAATACAGGCATCTTCCGAAACGGGTTGAGTTGAGCGTATTCGTCCGTCGGTAGGTAGTCAAATCCGATCTCGTTGAACTGGTAGTCAACTCCTTTCTCAATTAAGGCAATGCGGGCAGAACGGACATAAGGACTGACTGAAAAGCCGTGTACAACTAAGTTGGACATAAGATTTACCCCTAAAGTGTCAGCAGCGTTTCTTGAACGTTCATTAAAGTTGAATACTCATTCAAGATAAAACCAAAAAAAATGCTTGTCAAGAGGAAACCGCAAAATTAATTCATCTGAAGCAGTGTAGTAGCTCCTGCTGCAATGCTTTTAAGCGTTTTAGCATCACGTCGGATTCGTGCAACTGCTAACATCCCCACAACTAATCCCAGTAATGCTTTAGCATTCGCCTCGATCGCAAATGAGTTCGGCAAATCTCCGTCTTGAACTGCCTGAGCAAGATTCTGCTGAAAGAATGACTCAATCTCGTCTAAACGATCCTCAATAATTGCCATCGTGCTGGGTGAATGGGATTCACGCTCTATCGCCGTGTTAATAATCAAACAACCCTTGTGTTTTGAGTCGTTTATCATTGCTTTAGCCAAATGGTCAAACCATTGTTGAATACATTCTAAGGGAGGACAATGGCGTGGCATAGAAGCGCGAAAGAATTCTTGCGTGTATTTTTTGAATGCTTGCTGAAACAGCTTCTCTTTGTCACCAAAGGCAGCATATAAGCTTCCAGGCTGGATTCCCGTCGCTTGCACAATATCCTTCATGGAAGTGTTGGCATAACCACGCTGCCAAAACAAATCCATAATGATCCTTAAAACTTCGTCCGTATCAAATTCTCGTTGCCGAACCACGGGGTAATTGAACTCTCCCAATTACGTCTATTTGTCAAGTATACATATTTTTGAATGATTAATCAATAATAATGTGAGTTTGCAAAGAAAGGCATTTGTTATGCCTTAACAAAGTAGCAGCCGATGAAGACATTAAGAAGAACACAGAACGCAGAACGCAGTAATCAGAATAATCCCACGGATGGAATCCAGGGGGTTTCATTACGGAAAGCTTTTTTGGTCTCCACGTAGGACGAAGTCTGTGTCGTAGACAATAAATTCGCTTTCTTTATAGCAATACTCTCCACCCAGTTATCAGAACTTATACTGACCAACGTATGAGACTTTTTTATTCCAAGTTCTGACAACTGTGTTCTCTGGTTCTTTCTTGGTAAATGGGTATAACAACCTCAATAAAATGTCCACAATCCTGGGGTGATCAATTCAAGGAGGTGCTCATCCGGATCTCGGAAATACAGGCTGCAGCCGCCCCGTTTCCAATGAACCTTGCTGTCGATGGGGATACCTCGCTCAGCCAGTCGTTGTTCCCAAAACTCTAGCTCGGACGCCGCAATTGAGAATGCTACGTGCAACCGACCACTTCCACCATGAGGAGGAATCACCCCTTCTACCGTACCGACGGGAGATGTTGTCCTCCCCGGCTCCTGAGCGATGCTCTTGGGGAACAGGATCAGGGCTTGTTGGTTGGGCACCCGGAGTACACAGATCATCTCATCCATGACCTCTTTCTCAAATCCGAATAGGTCTTTGTAGAACTTAAGCGAGCGTGCCAAGTCTTCGACATACAGCACGGATTCAACAATGCCGTTGACAGTTTGCTTCTCAGTCATAAGATATACTCTCTTCGAGAATGCCTGTTACTGTCAGAGTAGGTTATCCAAACGGACTGTTTCAATAGCCAATTTTGTACTTCTATATAAGTCCACTTCGCCTGAGATATATCTTTTGTTACTGCCCTAACTCTTTGATATTGTTCATCACTTGTTGATATAGTTGTTTATTATTCTGTTTCTCAAAAATTTCTGCGGCTCGCTGCAAATCTTCTATAGCTTTTTGTTTATCTCCTAGCGCAGCATACGCATTTCCTCGGTTATTGTATGCTGCAGCAAAGTTGGGAGCAAGACGGATGGCTTCGTTGTAATCGGCGATCGCCCCCTCTCTATCTCCTTGGGCGGCGCGGGCGTTTCCCCGGTTATTGTAAGCAACGGCAAAGTTAGAATTAACATTAATAGCTTGGCTGTAATCGTCTATCGCCGCGTTTCTGTCTCCCTTTGCCGCAAAAGCATTTCCCCGATTATTGTACGCCTCAGCATATTTGGGATTGAGGCGAATTGCTTGGCTGTAATCTTCAATCGCCCCGTTTGTGTCTCCCTGTGCGGCGCGAGCATTGCCTCGGTTATTATACGCTTGAGCATCATTGGAATTGATATTAAGCGCTTGGTTGTAATCTTCTATCGCCCCCTGCTGATCTCCAGAATCAAATTTAGCCAGTCCCCGGCTATTGTAAGCAGTTCCATAGTTGGGATTGAGGTTAATTGCTCTGGAATAAGAAGCGATCGCCCCTTGTGAGTCTCCTTTAATTTGCTGATATTGACCCTGAATATAAAAGTCTCTCGCTTGTGAAGGTCGTGCTGCTGGACGTCCAGCAGGACGGACTCCGATTTCTGTAACCAATACATCCTTAGCGTTACTACAGGAAACGGTTCCAAGAGCAATAAATACAGTAAGCGCAGTTCTGCAGACAGCTTTCATTCTTTATCATTCATCACTGATCACTGTTTTCGTCACTTTCTTGATTTTTAGAAGTCAGTCGCCAAGTCGTGGTTTGCTCAATATCTACAGACAGTTGTTCTAGGTTTTCTCCTAAATCTTTTTGTAGTTTTTGAGTCAATGTGATTGGAAAATCTAAATCGATATCTTGAGTTTGTACTAGCCTTGCAAGTTGTGTAAACGGTACTTTTACTGTTTTTCGCTCGTAAGAACTCAGCTTGAAATAAGAGCTTTCTGTTACATTTTGAGCAAGCATAGCTTTTTTTATTCGCTCTTGGAGATTTGCGAATTCTGAGTCTAACAGTTTCCACTGTTCCTCAAGCTGAGCATATCTTGCATTCAGTGATGTTAAGTTTTCCGTTGCGGGTTCTGGGTTAATTTCTTGGTTTAATTCTATCAAACGTTGATGGACTTGAGCAAGATAAATGCAGTCTAGATAAGCATACTCGATTTGTTCTTCGCTTAGGGGTCGCCTTCCCCAATCACTACCTTGTTCTTGTTTATCTATATTCTTAAAATGACAAAGTTCTGCAGCTAGAGTTTTGAGTTGATAGTTAGGTAATGGCAAGGCATAGTAAGGAATTTTTTTTGCCATTTCTAAAGTGCAAGTGATATTTTTTGCTTTCTTGTTACCCAGATATTTCAGGTCAAAGCTAGCATTATGAAAAACTTTTTCAATATTGGCATTGACCATAATTTTGTCAATAAATTCAGCCACAACATCAGGGTAATTGAGTACATCCAAAACAAAGATGCGATCGCCACTCAAATCTTGTGGATCGTCCAATACCTGAATCAGCGACAGTTTAGGATTGCGGCTTTTATAGTCTGCGATTTCTGTATCAATCCACAAAATGCTAGCTTTGGTATATTCAGCGACAATAGAACGGATTTCGCTTGCTGATGTTAGGTATGGCATAAGCTAATATTTCCTGAAAAATTCGGAAGAGGTATCAAGTTATAGCTCTCCATTTTTAGCATTTTCTTGGTTATCTTTCTGTCGTTGTACTTATGTAGCAGGCTAATTTCGTTTTATATCCAAAGCTGGATAGCCTAAACTGCTAGCTCAAGTCATTTTATATATGTATGTAATGTTGTCTCACAAATAATCTTGTTTCTGATTGCCCATGCGCTACTTTGTCTTAGCCACTGACTATGAT
This sequence comes from Scytonema sp. PCC 10023, assembly GCF_963920835.1. Lineage (NCBI taxonomy): Bacteria > Bacillati > Cyanobacteriota > Cyanophyceae > Nostocales > Scytonemataceae > Scytonema > Scytonema sp. PCC 10023. The sequence continues at coordinate 75,160 of NZ_CAWUDP010000009.1, read as the reverse complement.
GGCACTTTAGCCGCAGACGGTCGTGTGAATGATGAAACTATAGCAGCGCTCGAACGCCTGCGGCTTTCTGGGAGAAAACTCATCTTAGTCACCGGTCGTGAGCTAGATGATTTGCAGCGCGTATTTCCGCAAATAGATTTATTTGATTGTGTCGTGGCGGAAAACGGCGCTTTGTTGTATTCGCCTGCTACACGTCAGGAGAAACCATTGGGTTCGCAACCACCCGAACAGTTTATTCAAGCATTGCGCGATCGCCATGTTGACCCTTTGTCTGTAGGTCGAGTCATTGTTGCTACCTGGCATCCTAATGAAACCACGGTATTAGAAACCATTCGCGATTTAGGACTAGAATTGCAGGTTATCTTTAACAAAGGTGCAGTGATGATACTGCCTTCAGGCATTAACAAAGCAGCCGGACTCACAGCAGCGTTGGATGAGATGAAGTTATCGCCACATAATGTTGTGGGTGTTGGTGATGCCGAAAATGACCATGCTTTCCTGGAATTGTGCGAGTGTTCTGTTGCCGTTGCCAATGCCTTGCCAATGGTGAAGGAACGTGTGGATTTTGTCACACAAGGCAGTCGCAGTGCTGGCGTCGTTGAACTTATTGATAAGCTACTTGCTTCAGATTTGTCGGAAATAGATTCCCAACTGCAACACAATATCTTGCTGGGTACGCGGGAAGATGATTCTGAAGTACACATGAAGGCGTACGGTTCAAGTATACTGCTGGCTGGCACTTCCGGCGGCGGCAAATCTACCCTGGCAACAGCCATGCTGGAACGCATCGCAGAACAAAAATACCAATTCTGCATCATTGACCCGGAAGGCGACTACGAAAACTTTGAAGGTGCGGTTGTTCTAGGTGATGCTAACCGTTCGCCCAGAGTAGAGGAAGTCTTGGATTTACTTGAGCAACCTGATCAGAATGTCATTATAAATTTACTAGGGATTGCTTTAGCGGATCGTCCGGCATTCTTTGCCGAATTGCTACCCCAATTGCAGGAATTGCGAGTACGTACCGGTCATCCTCATTGGATAGTGGTAGACGAAGCACACCATCTCATGCCTTCCTCTTGGAACCCCGCCTCTGTGACATTGCCTCAAAAGTTAGATGGCATAATGTTTATTACCGTGCATCCCGACCAGATGGCACCCGCAGCCTTGTCTTTAGTAGACACTATGCTCACCGTCGGTAAGTCGCCAGAGGAAAACATCAAGCAATTCTGCTCAGTGGTCGGTCATTGTCCGCCAGAACTTGCGCCCCAAAAGCTGGAACCAGGAGAAGCGATCGCATGGTTCCGAAAAACAGATACCGAACCTTTCCGCTTTCGCATCACCCCAGGACATACTGAACGCCGTCGTCACGTTCGCAAGTATGCTGAAGGAGAACTAGGACAAGACAAGAGCTTTTACTTCACAGGATCAGAAGGTAAGCTAAATCTCCGCGCCCAGAACCTGATTTTGTTCACTCAGCTTGCAGAGGGCGTTGATGAGGAAACTTGGTTGTACCATCTGCAACAAGGAGATTACTCGCGCTGGTTCCGAGAAGCAATTAAGGACGAATCTTTGGCAGAGGAAGTTCAAAAGATAGAGGAAACTGCTAATGGTTCGGCTAGTGAAAGTCGTGAGGCAATTAAAGCGGCAATAGAACAACGTTATACTTTGCCAGCATAAATGAGTTTCGGAAGCTTGCTGCACTTCGCATATTGCCGAATCTAAGCACTGCCTACTTTCCTTAGCTACAAAGCAATACCATTCACTTAAGCCCCAAATTAGGGTAAATTAAGTTTTGTTACCAACAACCTCTCTCCAAACTTCTCTCCTATAAGGAGAGAGGCTGACTCCCCTTCTATATAAGCGAAGGGATTAAATGCTCTTTCTATGTTTGATTATGCAAAAGCCAACCATGACCTCTTACGTCGTTTTTACCGATTGACGGTTGTCAATGTTCTTTCCAATCTCACAGAGCCTTTAGCGGGTTTGATCGGCATTGCTTTCTTAGGTCATCTCACGGAAATCCGTTATTTAGCAGGAGTTAGTTTAGCGACAATTCTATTCAACTACATTTACGAAAATTCGCTCTTTTTACGAATTTCAACTACCGCACTAACAGCTCAAGCCGTCGGACGGAACGACGAAGAAGCGATGTTACAAACGTTCCTGCGGAATGGGTTCATCGCTTTAGTACTGGGCGTTCTTATTTTTATATTGCAGTATCCTATAGGAGCGCTGGGATTTGCCCTATTGAACGGCTCTCCAGAGGTTGAGTCTATCGGACTGGCTTACTTTAATGCCCGGATTTGGGGAGCACCCGCAGTTTTGCTCAATTTCGTAATCATTGGCTGGTTTCTGGGACGGGAACAAAGTGGCAAAGTATTGCTGTTAACTGCTGTTGGCAACGCCGCTAATATTGTGCTGAACTACTTCTCAATTATGCGGTGGGATTTGGGAAGTACCGGGGCTGGACTGTCTCAAGCTATTAGCGAGTATTTAACGTTATTACTAGGTATGCTCTTAGCGAGTCGGTGTATCGAGTGGCAACAGTTGCGAACCGTAGCCCGGCAGTTTTGGAACTGGTCGGCTTTTCAATCTACTTTTATCCTCAATAGCGACGTATTCGTTAAGTCTTTAATCTATATGTCCGCTTGGACTATTTTTTTCAATTTGAGTGCAACTTTCGGCACAGAGATATTAGCTGAAAATACCTTGCTCCAACAGGTTGTATTTCTGATCATGTTTTTGGTTGACGGAATAGGATTCGCAACCGAGACTTTAACCGGAAATTTTAAAGGTCAACAAACAAATGATCAGTTATTGCCCCTATTGCAAATTTCGCTGTTCACTAGCTTGCTGGTGGGAGTTACCGCTTCTTGTGCGTGCATTCTGTTACCTGAGACTGTATTTGGGTTGTTAACCAATCACACCGAAGTTATAGAGCCAATGAAAAGCTATGTTCCTTGGTTACTTGTCGTCTTGAGTTGTTTTTCAATTGCTTGGATTCTGGAGGGGTATTTTGCGGGATTGGCAAAAGGGCAATCTCTGCGTAACGCTGCCTTAGCAGCAATTTTGTTGGGATTTGCACCTGTGGCGATTTGGGGGTGGTTGGCTCACAGTAACCATCTTTTGTGGCTGGCTACATCAGCATTGATGGCAACAAGAGTAGTAGTACTTGGAGTCCAGTTGCCGCAGACGTTTGAAAGCCATTCTACTGCCGCCAGCCAGTTCCCTAAGCTATAGCGATGCTCCCGAGGAGCCGCCTCAGCATCGCGTTTGGTAATTCCCGGTTACATTGGCGTGTTTTTGAGCTGCTGCAAAGTCGTGGAATAATTATAGCTGACCAATTGGGAACTTCTGTAATGGTAAATCACGCTAGAAACTTTATCGAACGCAGTGATTATAGAGCCTTCCTTGTGCTATTTAGGAGCTGGAGCGGTATTTTCCTTATTACTGCTTTCAGTATTTGGGCAAATAGTTTGCCGATTTATATCATTTCGATATGGATCATCGGAGCGTTTCAGTATGGCTTAGGAGAAGCTCTCGTACACGAAGCTTCTCACTACAATCTTTTTAAGAAGCATTCGTGGAACGACCACTTAGAGTTTCTCTATGCACTTCCTTTTTTTACTAGAGTGCCTAAATATCGAGAACTACACTCGCATCATCATAAATATTTTGGCGAACCCGAAGATCCAAAACCGCCTTCTTATGAGAATCTAGGCTTTTTAAATCCTCGAAACAGCCTTTTCTTTCTCTGGTTTGTCAAGCCGATTCTTGGATATGCTGGTTTTCAATTCCAATTCTTGACTCATAATGCAGATTACAATAGATTTTTTGACCGAAAGATTTTTCTGTTTTGGATACCTGTTGCTTCTTTGTTTTATTGGACAGGTATTTTCCACATCTTATTGTTGTACTGGTTTGTTCCCCTGATATGGACTTTTAGTACCTTTCTTTACTGGCAAAGTATAGACCAGCATTATGGCACTCAATCTGGAACGCGAACGAACGTCGGTTTTCTGATGAATTATTTTGCGCATAACATTGGATACCATCACGTTCACCATCTCTGCCCTATTATACCCTGGTACAAGCTGCCTGAAGCTCACAAGGTTTTGTGCTCAGAAGTTACTGATATTTCTCATAGTTTTTTCGATACCTATCGGCAATTAAAAGCCTATCGGCAATTAAAAACAGTTTGTTAAGTCGATTGGAGTTTATCTATTTGTAGAGGTGATAGGTCAGACCAGTACTGTGCCTGCTACGGAGGAGCTACGAAGGGCGCGCAGCGTTGCCGTAGGCATTAGGAGGGTTTCCCGACCTAGGTAACTGGCGTAAGCGCAAAGCGCGGGCTCCTTCATGTGCGTAGCGTGCCGTGCCTCCTCCGGAGGTTGCACGGTACAGGCGATAGCCGTGGCCGTACCCACTGGGCATACCCGGAGGGTCAACAACCCACTACTGTACCCCTAAAAGGGGTACATGGGAAGCCTACACTAACACGCAAGGGCAGTGTAGATAGTTCACTGGTATCACTTAGTGACCATCAGTTGTGTTGGGCATTTGGCTAACACTGAAAAAAACGGAGATATACCCTGTTTATTGGGTATACTTCCTACTTTTATTCCTCTGCTAGTTTTTATAAGGTAAAAATGTACACGGTGCTAAACCTTTAGGAGAATAATCATGTCTAAAGTAAACTCAGCGCAGCTAGAGAAAAACTTGACAGGTATTCACTACCCAGCAAGCAAGAAAGACTTGGTTATGTATGCTGAGATTCAAGGTTCCGACGAACAAGTCCTCCGGGCTTTGAAACAGTTACCAGATAAGCAGTATGAAACGCTAACGGCTGTAAGCGAAGTTATCTGCGGGAGCGAATCAGCGTAGCAATAGCAATTTTTGGGTGTGCTAAACGCATAGCTAGCTGCCATACCCCACCCTTGATGATGGGGTATTATCTATAGTTTGGTTTCTAGAAGAAGCTGAGTAAAATAATGATTTCACCAGCGTTGATTTTTAAGTTGATATTAAGAGGCAGCGCTCTTGGTAGGGTTTCCCTCGTGCCGGCTCTGCCGAAAGGGTCTCCCCGACCTAGGCGACTGGCAAACCCGAAGGGCGTTGGGCAATGCTCACCAAAATCTAGATATAAGCCAGATACGGCAGGCATTGCTCACCCGAAAGATACTTAGATTTTTTCAAATATCAAACCGGATTGCTATAGAAGATATCAGTAGGGTCAGCAGCTTGAAGTTTGCGGGTGGCGATCGCTGCGGAAATTAAACACATAATGATGGTCAGCACTAGCACCAGCAAAGCTCGTGTTATTTTACTTCTCGCGTGACAGTATTGGATCTGACATGCTCCTAACTGATGGCTCCTCTTCCAGATTTTTTCCAGCCCTCTCCTCGATAAGCAATTTCTGCCAATTTGGCAACACAACTAGGCGGAAATATATTTGAATTTTGAGTGAGGAAATTGCTTTTGGTGAAGGGTTGTCAGATTAGCTTCCTCTACTGCTTAGAACTGCCTATCTTCAAGTTTGCTCTACCTTTCTCAACTCAATCAGATTGCCATAGCCCTATGCGTGTCAGCTTAGCCGAGACGAAATTGAAAATGCCTACACGCAAAGGGTTTTGGGTTTTATCCTATGTATGTCAATCTTGGAAGTTGCGAATGGGCTTAAAGCATTGCGAGAAGAAAATTAAGTGTGATTTGACTTTTCCCTGTTTGACAAAAGACTAATATCACCGAGTTCCTTCTAAATTTTACGAATTTCTATGAGTTTATCCAATCCCGCTTCAACTCCACAACCTTCTTATACCGCAAAAGACCTTCAAGTATGGCTGGCGTCTTTTTTTGCTGAGTTACTAGGACTGCAACCAGCAGAGATAAACATTCAACAGCCTTTCGACAGCTACGGTTTGGATTCAGCGCAGGTGATGATTATTGCTAGTAAAGTGGAGAAATTGCTGGGATTTCAGTTATCTCCCCTGCTGGTGTGGCATTACCCCACTATTGAATCGCTTTCCCAGCGTTTAGCCGAAGAATTTGGAGGTTCGGAGACAGAACTTTTTCAAATTTAAAGTTTGCAGTTGTTTTTACACAAAGAAACTCGGTTAAGAGCAAAAATCGTGGGTTTAGCAATCAGCTACCTACGAATAAACCGATTTTCTGGTATTTGGTACATAAGTTTTGAAATGTGAACGCTGCAGTTGTTTTTAAAGAGATTGCAAAAAACTATGAATACATCCGAAATTTTGGCAACTCTCAGGCAACAGTCTGTACAGATCTGGGTTGAGAATGACAAACTCAAGATCCGTTCTCCCAAAGGAATATTAACGCCAGATCTACAGGCAGAAATAGCTGCACACAAGCTGGAAATTATAGCATTTCTACGTCAGGGTAATCTTCCCATAAGTTCTCATACCGTATCGCGGGATTATGATCTAAGTCTGCAAACAATCGGTCATTTAATTGGGGAAACAGGCGATAAATTAAATCCAGATTGTAAGCAACCGATTATCGATCCTAGATTGATGGCTCAAAGGCTAACTGTTACCTTTAGACCTGTGCCGAATAGATACAAAAATCAAGAAATTCTCACATTTAGAGAACAACTAGAACTGAAGCTGCACTCATATGGGGTGAAAGTTTTACCGTGGGAAAAAGCTATAACAGAGTTTCGCTATGAAATTAATATCCCGTTTCTTAACTGGAAGAAAAGTATCAAAACCAGGGTGGTAAAGTCTGGGATAAATGCTGTCATTGATGTAGATAGACCACCTTCTTTAATAAGTCGATTTAATAAAAATTTAGCAGAAAATCTGTATCAAATCTATTCTCGTTTTATTGTGAAGGGGCAAAAAATATCGGTAACGAGAATTGCTCAGTTAATCGGTTGGGCTGAAGATTGTGCAGCTAAATACATTGAAGACCCAACAAATACTCAGGTGATTGTACTCACGGAATTAGATAAAGAGTTTGTGAATTCCAAAACTCCGTATCAAGAAAAGATAAAAATTGGGTTGAATACTCTCATCAGGACATTTTCAGAAATTGTGATTGGAGTGTCTAATTCCCATTTTTCAATTTTGAATATGAATCTTTCAGATTCCGTATTTTCTATAAATGAGATAGATAGTTTTGTTTTAAATTCACTCATTCCCAAGGTATACGTTCCCATATTACCTTTGCCATTGAGCAAATTTCAAATACAACAATTCGAGCCTCAGCAATCAAGTTATGCAAAACAATTACTGAGTTTGGGTAATAAGCTGGCAGAAACAAATCTCTTTCCTTCTGGTTCAAAGCTAAGCGAGGTAATTAAAAGAAAGTCCTATAGAGATATCGTCAACGTCATCGTAAATGGCAGAACAGGTGTTTCTTATGGCTTTGTTGCGTATGCAGAGCCACCACATTACATTGGAGAAATTGAAATAACTGAGCAAGATTGGAAAAATCTATCTCCTGTTGAAGAATTCAGTATTGATGAAGTCCGCCAAAATTCAATAGGTAGACGATATTTAAAAACTAAGATAGGAACAGAATATAAATTTAAGCAGATTCCCGATATCTGGATTTTAAGTGCTCGTTCTGGCTCAAACAAAACTAAGTTGAGTCTTGAAAGTGACATAGTTAGAATCGGTTTGACAGAAAGGTTATTGCTACAGTTACCACAGGGAGTTGATTCTCAAGTCGTAGATATCAAGCCTTCCTATGATGTCTATGTCATGCTGGGAATAGCTATGTCCGCAGCTTTGTATGCACCAAACTTAATGAGAAATGGTCTGCCAATGATCCATTTCCACGGATACCCAACAGTTGAGTGGTTTCAGGTGAATGAATATTATGCTGGAGTTAACAATCCTTCAGTGCCTTGTGGAACCTATGAATCTGGAGTTTTCAATTTTTTGAGTATTTATAACCTGGTAAATCAACATGGCGGAAATATTACCTTAGCTAGTTTGATAGAACCAGACCATGGAACCAATATCATCGCTTACGATTTGGAATATCTAGTAGAAAGAGTCAAGACTGGGTGTGAAAAAGGAAAAATTGAACTAGGTGGAAAACATTTTGCTTCTCTTAAGGCAAAGATAGCTGATAGCTGAATATAAATTTGCACAACAAGATTCCCGACTTCTAGAAGAAGTCGGGAATCTGAGCCAATGATGCGTCCTAAGTAAAGTTGATTTGAATGTGAAATCGGAAGTCATCATGATTGCCAACAGAAAACTGGGACGCGTCGAGCAAGCTATGGAAATCTTAAATCGCTGTGCCAAAACTTGGAATGTCGTAACTATTAGTCGGATCAAGGGACCTCTAAGTGAAGAAATTCTCAAACAGGCTCTAGATCTCATCCAGCATCGTCATCCTCGTCTTAATTCTCGGATTGTCGGTTCTCTTAATAATCTCCGCTTTCAAACTGAAGGAACAGCAAAGATTGCTTTGCGTGTTGTGAACTTGGACAATTGCCAGTGGCAAGAAGTCGTTCATGAAGAACTGAACGAGGAAATTGATAGTAGCAAAAATCTACTGCGAGCAGTACTTGTTCATACCTTAAGCGAAGACCATGTTAGTTACCTGATTACAACAGTACACCACGGGGTTTCGGACGCGTTATCATGCGTCCGACTTCACTCAGAAATATTGGAGTACTGTCATAAAATTGTGTCCGGCGACCTCATGAACTCAGTTGCTAGCTTAAACGCGCTTCCACCGATTGAAGAACTACTACCCATATGGACAAAGGGTTTCAGTGGTAGGATAAGTGGCGTGCTCCTGTTTTTACGGCTTGGGTTTCAGAAAATCTGGAACCGACCGCAAACACTAGGTTTTGAAAAGTATGCACCCATTGCGAAGCGTCGTTGTGGCATCATTCATAGACAGCTTGACCCTGAGTTGACCCAACAGCTGATAAATCGTTGCAGGCAGGAAAATACCACAGTGCAGAGTGCTTTGTGCGCTGCACTGTTGTTTACAGTAGCGGGAAAAATAGCTAAAGGTCAGAGAAAAGATGTACGAGTGAGCTGCTTGTCATATTTTGATTTGAGGAAACGCCTGGAACCTGCAATCACTGATGAGCACATGGGTGTGTTAGCTTCGTCTATTTTGGGATTTCACACGATACATATCAATACATCCTTCTGGGAATTAGCTCGGGATGTGAAACAACACCTTGAAGCTGTTACCAAGCACAGCGATATCTTTAAGATGATATTGATGTCCAAGGAGTTCATCAAGTTTTTTCTCGCCGTCCCCAACGAAGTCTCTGCCACTGTATCTGTCTCCAATATTGGCAAAGTCAACATCCCCAAAGTTTACGGCTCATTTGAACTAGAAGAAATCAGCTACGCTGGCTCTAATTCTTTGTATGCAGGTATTTTCGCTACGAACGCCTCAACTTTTCAGGGAAAAATGCTGTTAAATTTTGTTTTTTCTCAGCCTTCAATCAGTCAGGATACGATGGAGACTCTTGTGAACAACGTCGTGTCCTGTATTATTGAGGTTCTCGTTTGAGTGCAATACAAATTTTGGAGACTTAAGTAACGAACAGTGGGAACGGTTAAAACCGTTACTACCACCACAAAAACCGCGAACAGCCGAATAATGACCACCGCACGGTGATTAACGGTATTCTATGGATATTAAGAACTGGAGCACCGTGGCGCGATATGCCAGAACGGTATGGTTTGTGGGAAAGTATCGCAACACGGTTTTATCGCTGGCAAAAAGCCGGAGTTTGGAATCAAATTTGGGAACATCTGCAAGCGAGCCTCCTAAAGGAGGAGCTGAGTCGCTATCGCGACACGCTGCGCGAACGCTAACGCAGACGAACAAGGAAAACTCGATTGGGAGGTTCACTACGTTGATGGAACGGTCATACGTGTCCACCAGCATTCCGCAGGTGGAAAAAAGGGGTTGGGTCTAAACGTGTAAAAATCTGCCGAGCCAGAGGAAAAATCGCCCCTAAAAGAGCGCTAGTTTGGCACCCAAAATCTTGGGTTAGGGGCATCTTACGTCAAGACGAGGCTTAGAACCAGTAACTTGTAATGAGGCTGGCAGATTTTTCCGGTTTTAATGAAACGGGCGAAGAAGACGAAAAATCACGGTAGATAGCCGTCTTTACAGAGATTTAGTTCCCCCCAGTGTAATCCTTGCTCAGTCGCCAATAGTTATGCAAAGTTGGTTTTCCTCAGGTGCGGTTTGTGACCAAATCTACAGAGTTTTGACAATTTTTCACTGGGCATCAGCGGGAGGCTTGCTCACTTGCCAATAGTGGTGGAAAGTGGGTTTTCCCCAGGTGCGGTTGATACCCACGAACGGCTTGAGGAGCATGGCAACAAACCTAGAATCATTGTTAACAGTCCCTAGGGCATAGTCGGGAAAATCTTTTGGTTGGATAGCGTAAGTGTCGGGATCGTTGCTGACTGGAACGAGTACCCAGGACTGCAAACTATTGTCGCTGCGCGGTTGCAATCTTGTGTGCCCGGAGTCACTTGTAGGTGGCTTTGGCGCTTCGAGATAGAACTTTGCCGATCCATCCGATTGTTTCTCCCAGGTCTTGATGAGGTAAGTTCCATCGGTTTGCTTCTCCAGAACCCACAGGTGTCCTTTGTTCCCTGTTGTAGTAACAGGAGGATTTTGGCTCCAGAGATGGACTCCATCGTTGTCAGTGGGGCTGTAAAGATCAGCTATTAAATAAGCACCTGTCACGTGGTGAATCAACATCCAGTTACCGGAAACATCATCTGGGCGTGGCATTGGAATTTCCTCATCGAGTGGTACTGTAATTTTGACGGTCTTGCCGCCAACGACTTCTCCATCGGCAATGACATCGAGAGAGCCGTTGAAGACCTGATCCTCGTAGGTGGCTGGTACGGTGCCAATCCAGGAAACATTAAAGCTAATTTCATGGTCTTGGTCTCTGCTGAGGGGACCGTGACCGCCGACTGGTGCGATCGCTTGCACAAAAGGTGCCGTGGCACCGCTGGCTACCAGACTGACGTTCCCTCGCGCGGTGATCTGTGCTGCCAATTCAGCAGCGATCGTCTCCACAATCGTATTTGCACTGACACCTTGGACAAGTTTGCCACCTGTGGCCTTGGCGATCCTTGTCCCTTGTCCCTCGGTGCCGCCCGGATCGCCGCAGGATCGCTGATACCCAGTAGCTTTCGTTTTCGGATCGTCGTCCAGCCCCGCCGGAGCGCCGTCGCTTCTCAAGCTGAGGGCCAGCACCTTGATTTTCTCTGCGACTAGCTTATCGGTAACCGATTTCTCGGTGATGTCGTAGGATAAATTGGAGATTTGCTTGCAGACTGCGTCGTGACCGGCGGCGTCACCAAACCAGACGATGATCCGCTTGGAATCTGCACGCCAACCAATGTTGCCACCTGGTGGTTCGGCAACCTGATCAAGGGCGTAGAACTGAGCCTCTGGAACGTCCTTACCAGAAGTAGTCGTCCAGCTAGCTACTTTTTCTTGGATCGCGGCGGTGTCGGCACTCAGGCTATGCTGGTGCGCGAAGGCGTAGGGATGTTCGCCAGTAACCGGAGCCGGAAAGTCTTTGTATTCGCCAACCCCGAACCAGACATCGGCACCTAGCTCTCCGATTTGGGTTAGGACATCCGAGATCCCATTTTTCACGGCGTCGATCGCCGTCCTCATGCTACTGGTCGTATCTGCGAGAAAATAAACATCCACTTTGGGGACTACCCCAGATTTTGGGATAGTGACTTTCACCACTTCGGCGAACGTTTGATCTATGGATAAGGTCAGATCGTTTGTTGCAGGTGAAACCTGAATCGGAATACTCATTAACTTGAACAACTCCTTTGATCAAAAAGTTTTGCCTTCAAAAGGCATAATTCCCAAAGGTGTGATCAGCTGCATCCTATAAGGGAAGGGGGAGAGTCAAAGCCTCTCCCCTTCTAGGGGACAGGAATGGAAGCGAGGTCTTAGGGACTTCCAAATAAAAAAGTATCCAAAAATCTCTTGTGGAACAGGCCAGAAAGCCCGTTCAAATCAAGGGCGGGCACCCGACGCCCAACGCCAGTCGCCTGCGGAGGAGACAGTACTGAAGGCGGAGAGAAGTTGCAAGGAGGAGCCAGCGCTATGCAGGAGGGTTTCCCGACAGCCAGGCGACTGGTGAGTCCAGTCAGTCATCGGCGGGTTTCCCGCCGTAGGGAACTGGCTCTCCCGTTGGGCGTTGGTTTCCCTCCGGGCAAACTTCGGGGTCTCCCGCCGTAGGTAACTGTCGTTGGAAACCCTCCCGCAGCGCTTGCTCTCCCACAAGACAAGATGAATAATTTATTTCTTGGAAATCCCTTAGGTTTAAGTAGATAGGTAGGAATAAACCGAACTATGTTAAGAAATGTAAAAGCCTCTAAAACCCCGGCCTTAGACTAATGACTGCCTTGACGAGTTAACTTTATTTGTACCGACCTACTTAATTAGGTTGACCTACTTACTCTAATTTTTATCCAGTGATAGAACTCACAATTGCATAACTAAATGATTAAAATCTAGTTAAATAAAATACAATTTAAAAATCTATGTCTTTAGGTAGATAACACTTAAGTTTTCACGGAATTAGGACTTACGCAACTGGCACAGCGCGATCGCACTCCCTAACTGCCGAGTTTTCATATATAAATCCCCATGAAAAAATCGGCATCGAGCGAATCGACCCCAGACTTAATTTTAGTCATTAGTCATTAGTCATCAGTCAAATACTTTTGGCTTCTAGAACATATCAGCAGGGTCAGCAGCTTGAAGTTTGCGGGTGGCGATCGCTCCGGAAATGAGACACATAACGATGGTCAGCACCAGCACCAACAAGGCTCGTGCTAAGGTCATGTAGATCGGCAAATTTGTCGCATTTCTGGTGAGATGGTAAAGTCCCAACGGGACTACTGCTCCTGGTATGAAGCCTAGAAATGCCAAAATAACTGCTTCTTCAAAAATCACTCCTAAGAAGTAGAGATTGTGATACCCCATTGCCTTCAAGGTAGCGTACTCTTTGATGTGAGCATTCACATCAGTGGAAAGAACTTGATAAACGATAATGATGCCGACTATAAACCCCATCGACACGCCCAGACCGAAGATAAAGCCGATGGGGCTTTCTTTCTGCCAGTAGTTTTCCTCAAACTGGATAAATTCTTCATGGGTGAGAACTTTGACATCATCAGGTAAGTAGCTTCGTAATGCTATTGCGACCTGCTTCCGGTCATACCCTGGTTCAAGATAAATCATACCCAAATTAATACTGGCTGCTTGTCGTCCAGGAAAGAGCCGTAAGAAATTCTGATCGCTGGTAATCAAGTTACCATCAGCCCCAAAGGAAGTTCCTAACTTGAATAAGCCACCGAGAGTGATGGTGTGGTTTTCTATTTCGGTGGTAACAGTTTTACCTTGTTCAATTTGGGCAATTGTCTGTTTATAATCTCCTTTAGAATCATGGTCAAATAGCAAAGTATCCGGCAGCTTAATCTTATCTAACTGTTGGTTCACTTCTGGTAACTGGAAAGCTGGTTGGTCAGGATTAACCCCAATAACTTGAATTGATGTTTCGCTACGGGTTTGGGGATTTTTCCAGGTGATCATACTAAGATACAGTCCTTCTGCCGATTTCACTCCTGATATAGAAGATGCTTGGTACAGTCGCCGCCGCGAAAATGTTGACAAATTTTGCATATTACGAGCTTTGGGACTGATTAAAACAATATCTGTATGCAAAACTCTGTTGAGGCGAGTATTACTGTCATACAGTGCGTTCTGAAACCCAAGCTGCATGAATATCAGAACATCGGCAAAGGCAATACCTGACAATGCTACCAACAAACGACTTTTTTCATGATTTAGTTGCAGCCATCCTAGAGGTGTTCGTCGCTGTAACTGTTGTATGAATCCAATCATATAGCACTTCTCGTTTGGATCAAGTAATTATTTATCTGTGTTCATCTGTGTCCATCTGTGGTTCTTATTTCTTGATGTATTGCACTCAACTGATAACCGCTATATTGCAATCACTGCCTTAACCTGCAAATTGGTTAACTGAGCAGCTTTCTGGTTTGATGCTTTATCTAGTCGGACATGAACTTCAACCACTCTGGCGTCAATATTGGTACTAGGATCAGTATTAACGACACTCTGCCGACGCACCTGTAAGCCTATGCGATCGACTGTTCCTTGCAACTCATCTGGTAGACCATCGCTCGTTATCTGCACCTGCTGTCCTCGACGGACTTTACTGATATCACTTTGGTAAACTTCTGCAACTACATACATTTGACTGGTTTGCCCAATTTCAACGATGCCATTACTTGATACCACTTCACCAGCACGTGTATGTATATCCAATACTTGTCCGTTTTGAGGCGTTCGCACGTAAGCTTGTTCCAGATTTTTAGCAGCTTGATTCACTTCGGCGATCGCATCATCAACTTCTGCTTTTGCCACTTCCACATCCACTGGACGCACCTCAGCTATCTTTTCGAGTGTCGCTTGAGCCTCGCCCAGTTGTTTGCTACCAGTCGCGTTCATCCGCGCAAGAACAGCTTGAGCCTCGCTGATTTGCCTGCTACTCGTACCATCAATACGGCTAAGGACTGCTTGAGCTTCTCTGACTTCCTGTGTTGCAGTGTCTAAACTCAGGCGCTTACTGTCAAATAAAGACAGAGAAATTGCACCTTGAGAATATAACTGCTGATAGCGCTTGTATTCGGCTTGAGCATTGTTGAGTTGGGCTAAGAGTTTTCTCATGGTTGCCTGTTGCGCTATCTTGTCGCCTTCCCACTGCGCTTTCAGTCGGGCGATCGCTTCTGCTTGCGCTGTCTTGTCACCTTGCCACTGCGCCTTCAATCGCTCAACTTGAGCTTGTTGCGCGGCAATTTCACCGCGTTTTGCACCTGCTTGTACTTTCTTGAGGTTTGCTTGCTTGACTCTCACTTGTTCTTGTGCCTTCATGACAGCAGCTTGGAGCCGGTCTTTGCTATCAAGAATCGCAATCACTTGCCCTGCTATTACCTCTTGCCCCTCCTTGACTAACAATTGCTCAACTCGATTCTCTTGGCTCGATGTCGGAGCTGAAACTTTAATGATCTCTCCCTGTGGCTCTAGTCTTCCTAAAGCAACCACTTTTGTGACTTTGGGGATGCTAACCTTAGACGTTTGCGTCACACTAGATTGCTGTGATTGTAATCGCCAGAATCTGTAGGTTGTCACCCCAGCAACAATAAAAGCTGTAGCAATTGCCAGTATCATCAGTGGGCGACGGCTATGCTTCAAGGATGCAGAACCGTTAGCTGTTGCATCGCGTACATAAGGTGCCTCCTGATTCAATTGGGACATAAATAAACTATACAGTTTAGTTTGTTTATTCTAAACTAGACGGTACAGTACAATTATGTCAAGAAAGATTTTCACCCCAGTGCTTGGTGTCATACACCGGTGTTAGGAAAGGATGGTTGTGTCCCTACAGCCAACCTTATAGCTATAACCTGGTAAAAGTAGAAGAACCGAAAAATGAGAAAGACACAAACAAATAATCTAGATCGTAAGCCATCAGAAGAAAAAGTGGATGCCATTCTGGCAGGTGCAATGCAAGAGTTTCTGGCACATGGCTATGCTGCGACAACTATGGATCAGGTGACAGCAGCAGCAGGTGTGTCTAAAACAACCGTCTACAATCACTTTCAAGACAAGGAAGGACTGTTTACTGCTCTCATACAGCAATTGATTGTATCCAAGTATTACGCAGCATTTAACCCCCAAAAAGCACAATTGATGCAAGGTGAAGCATCTACAATCCTGCGCCATTTAGCGTTCTGTATGCTAGACAACTCTATAGCTGACAAACAGGTGTTAGGATTAATTCGCTTGATCGTTGGTGAGTCTGGACGTTTTCCGGAGTTAGCGCGAGCCTTTGTTCTTAACCTTGAAAAATCATTTTTGGAGGATTTGTGTCAATTCCTTGCATCTCGTACTGAACTCAACCTACCTGATCCAGAAGTCGCGGCGCGAGTGTTTGTTGGAACATTAGTACATTTCATCCTGATTCAGGAAATACTGCATGGCAATGACATTCTACCAATGGAGCGCGATCGCCTAATTGACAACTTGATTTACTTGTTAACTATTAATCAGACTATTAATCAGACTGTAAAAGATGTCAGCGCTCCTCAGTACTCAGGGACAAAGCAAAAATCTCCTCGGCGCAACCGTAACGATTCAGGTAAATTTGAGCGAGACTACGATTCTGAGCCGAAACGTTTAAGATCTATGAGACTCACAGATACAGCTTGGGAAAAATTAGCTGCGATCGCTGCTAAAAATCAACTCACCCGCAGTGAGGTGATCGAAATCATTGCTCGTGATGGTGAACTTACTTGAGGATTTGTTAATTGTATATACATGGTTAAAAGAGTGAAAAAATAAAAAACCCACAGGCTGGGTAAATGTAGTTTTACTTACCCAGCCTGTGAGCATATGAAATAACAGGAAAGTACACAAATCGAAGCATGGGAAGCTTCCTTGACGCGGCAGAGTCGCACTCAAAGGCGTCGCCTTTGAGTGCGACTTGCTCTTTGCCTTTTGCCGACTTGTGCAAGAAGTCTACTGTTATGCAGCTTATATTGCTACTGCAAACGAGGACGGGAAGTTGATTTCCCAAGCAGTACTTCCAGTTGTGGCGAGTGAGATGGACTCTGCTAAAGCAGTACCATTCATCCGCCAAATAGTACTCTCATCAGTACCGTTGTTGCGCCACAGAATATCAACTTTACCATCACCTGTAAAGTCTGCCAGCCCTTTGACTTGCCAACGAGTATCAGCAATTGGGGTGAGCGAAATAGACTCCCCAAAGGTGGTACCATCCATCTGCCAGACAGCATTATCGCCAGTCTTATAGTTGCGCCAGAGGATATCTGTTTTGCCATCACCTGTAAAGTCTGCTTGACCCGCAATATCCCAACCAGTATCTACTGCAAGTGGGGTAAGTGAGATCGACTGTTGTAGAGTCGTACCGTTCAACTGCCAAATCGAATTCTCACCAGTACGGTTATTGCGCCAAAGAATTTCGTCTTTGCCATCACCTGTAAAGTCTGCTAGACCTTTGATTTGCCAAGCAGTATCCTCGAGTGTGGGCAGCAAAGTTGATTGTTCTAAGGTAGTACCGTTCATCTGCCAGATACCATTCTCACCACTACGATTGTTGCGCCAGAGAATGTCGGCTTTACCATCACCCGTAAAGTCTGACACCCCTTCGATTCTCCAAGCAGTATCTGGGACTGCGGTCAGCAAGGTTGATTGTTGTAAGGTAGTACCATTCAATTGCCAGATGGCAGTTTCAGCAGTGGAGTAGTTGCGCCAGAGGATTTCTGGTTTGCCATCACCTGTAAAGTCTCCCTGACCTTCGATTTCCCAACGAGTATCTTGGGTTGGAGGTAACAGGATCGACTGCTGCAAAGCGGTACCGTTCATCTCCCAGACGGCAGTTTCACCATTGCTATAGTTGCGCCAGAGGATGTCTGGTCTGCCGTCGCCAGTAAAATCATTCAAGGTCACCGTGACATTGCCATTGTTGTAAGTGACTTGGGGCGGCACATTCTGGTTAGCATCGGAAGTGATGATGACCGATGTACCATTTCGGCCATTATTAGGGTCAGTAATACTTAAATTGGGGGTAATAGGTTTACGACTATCACCAATTGTGTAGTTAGTTGTCCCAGAAACGGTTGTCTGCACCATGGCTTATCCTTTGTTTGGAAAAAGTGTTTTAGGAAAGATTGGAAATGAACTGCACAGCTAGCTATACAGAACATTTATGGTGTAGATGCTACTAATAAAGAAATTATACTTGGCAAAAATCTTGTAGAAAAGAATACTTGCATGAACCAAATCAGGCTATCCTGAGATGAAATAGTGTATCAGAAATTACGCGCAAGAGGAACAAGACAAAAGTGAGTATAGTGTCAAAAATGACTTGTTTGTGTACCTTGTGTTATTTTGCCGAACAAATGTAACCAAATTATGATTAAAATAATAACTTCATAAAAACTTAATAATATTGCTTATAGTAGTCAAGTATGAAGTCTATTGTGTATGAAAAGAAAGCAAAAGTGGGAAGTACGCGGGAAGCACAAAGTATGTTTTGTGTGAAAAAAAAGCAAAAGTCTAGAGAATAAAGTATGTTTTGTAGGAAAAGAAAGCAAAAGTCTAGAGAATAAAGTATGTTTTCTAGGAAAAGAAAGCAAAAGTCTGAAGAATAAAGTATGTTTTCTAGGAAAAGAAAGCAAAAGCCTAAAATATCAAGTCCTTCATTTTTTATTCCTTATCCTTCAGACTTTATTCGTCAGTAGAAGTATTTAAAACAGTGAACAGTGAACAGCTACCTACGCAGTGACGCTTTCTCGGGCTGGTGGGGGATTTAAACCCGCCCTCCGGGTTCGCCACTTGCTCTACTTGGGGAAACCCCAAGACCGCAGTGGCTCACCACCAACGCTTATGCCTACGGCACGTCTGACGACGAACGGTGCTCTTGGTGGGGGACTGAAACATGCAAAGGATGAAACTGATAACTGATAACTGATAACTGGTAACTGTTAAAAAACTTGGTTTGCGGAACAATACCTTCGCCAATTTTGAAGAGGGGTTGTGGTAGTGAAGTGGGTGCCAAGGAATGTAAGAACTGGAGTTGAGACGCTTATTAAGGGGCGATCGCCAGCAATATTTATAATTATACAAACAGTGTTGAAGCGAGTATTTCTGTCATACAGTGCGTTCTGAAAGCCAAGCTGCATGAATATCAGAACATCGGCAAAGGCAATACCTGACAATGCTACCAACAAACGACTTTTTTCATGATTTAGTTGCAGCCATCCCAGAGGTGTTCTTCGCTGTAACTGTTGTATGAATCCAATCATATTGCAATCACTGCCTTAACCTGCAAATTGGTCAACTGAGCAGCTTTTTGGTTTGAGGCTTTATCTAGTCGGACATGAACTTCAACCACTCTGCCGTCAATATTGGTACTAGGGTCAGTGTTGACGACACTCTGCCGACGCACCTGTAAGCCTATGCGATCGACTGTTCCTTGCAACTCATCTGGTAGAGCATCGCTAGTTATCTGCACCTGCTGTCCTGGACGGACTTTACTGATATCACTTTGGTAAAAGAAATAAAAAGCCGTCCTAGAACGACGGGGCTTTAAACCCAACTTTTCGGTAAATCTCGCAGCTTCTGCAAAATCACCTTGGGCGGCTCATAGTTCACTTCCTGATACTCAATTTCTTTGTAGCGATTAATCGAAAGGTCATAACCATTGGCTTTAATCTCATCCTTCAACACAAAGAACGCCTTGCCCGTGCGGTCTGTATCCTGTTGAGGATTTCGCGCTTTCCACCGCTGCAACAAATCCGGGATATCGTTCTCTTCCACAGGTTGACGCTTATCATCCAGGGAAAGACCATCCGCCTCCATGTCGTAAAACTAAACGTAATCCGTCCCCCTGCCCCTGTCTTGGTAAAAATCAGCACCGCCCTAGATACCCCAGCATAAGGCTTAAACACCCCGGAAGGCGATCAACCTTTGACTTCATCTCACTTGTGATCATCGGTTTAACTCCAAAGGGACGCGCCCAGTGTACTTCCACAATAGTGCTGTATACAAAAACATCAATATGTTAGTTAATCCTACATTATAGAAGCTGTGTAACGCATTCCCCACGGCTAGAAGCCGGGGGCTTTTAGCAGCCCTGCTCAGTAGCGGAGTGGTTCCTGTTCAGGTTCCGCCTCACTACCTCACGAACCTCCAGGCGTGGTTACGATTCACAGAGGGTGTACTCACCCCCACGCCCCTGAAACACATTGGATTGCCGTCTGAGCAAGCAATATGTTCTACCCATTTGCGAGACAACTCGCCGTCTCTTGCCTACTGGAGAGCCGTTCCTGTCGGGTCAACAGTGCGTTTCCTATTTCGGCATATACTTATTGTCGCACGATACTGTCACCTTGCCCCGGATATTGGACGGGGATTAAAATCCCCTACGGGCTTCCTCCCCATGTCTAAAGCCAGGGGCTTCCGCCCTTCGATTTTCGGTGAAATGCTCTCATCAACGCTCGCCCTTCGTCCCAACCCAATGGTGAGAAGCGTTGTTGCACCTTAAGAAGAACTCAGTTGTCACAAACAGCGCGAAGGAATGCATCCCCATAAATAAATGCGCGGGGATTTTGTCTTCCCTCTCCAGGATAGAATAGAGCATAGCCTTTGTGCCGCCTTTTACAAACAGCCAGAAATTTAGTAGCAGATTTTACAGAATCGATTCAACAAAAATCTATGATTTCTAAAGGCAAATTGCGTCTAAACATAAAGGCTGATTGCATCTAACCTTAAGTGTGATTTTTATGGATTCCCGAATTCGCTTTTTGATGTGTGCTCCTGACCACTATGATGTAGACTATGTGATTAATCCCTGGATGGAAGGGAATATTCACAAGTCATCGCGCGATCGCGCTGTAGAACAGTGGGAACAACTGCATCACATCCTCAAAGAACACGCGATCGTTGATTTGGTATCACCCCACAAAGGTGTGCCAGATATGGTATTTACCGCCAATGCTGGCTTATTGCTGGGAAAAACCGTTGTTCTCAGTCGCTTTTTACACAAAGAGCGTCAGGCAGAGGAGCCTTATTTCAAGCAGTGGTTTGAAGACAATGGCTACACTGTCCACGAACTACCCAAAGATTTGCCGTTTGAAGGTGCAGGAGACGCACTGCTGGATCGGGAAGGACGCTGGCTTTGGGCTGGATACGGTTTCCGTACAGAATTAGATTCTCACCCCTACCTGGCAAAATGGCTGGATATCGAGGTGTTGTCTTTGCGCCTGATAGATGAGCGCTTTTACCACTTAGATACCTGCTTCTGTCCTCTCAAGGACGGCTATTTGCTGTACTATCCACCTGCTTTTGATTCCTACTCCAACCGCGTTATTGAAATGCGGGTACCAGCACACAAGCGAATTGCAATCTCAGAACCGGATGCAGTGAACTTCGCCTGTAATGCGGTGAATGTGGATCACATCGTTGTGATGAATAAGGCGAGTGAAGAACTCAAAGCACGTCTTGCAGATGCTGGTTTCCGGGTGCTGGAAACACCTTTGACCGAATTTCTCAAAGCTGGCGGTGCAGCTAAATGCTTGACGCTGCGGGTAACAGAACCAGTACGCGAAGAATTGCATGCGAATGTGTCGGTGGAGAGCCGAGTATTACGTATACAAGGACACTTGCTGGACTCCGGCTTGATTAACCGCGCTTTGGATTTGATTACTGACAACGGTGGTAGCTTCCAAGTCCTCGATTTTCAATTGGGAGAGCAGCGGCAAAGTACCTCACAAGCAGATGTCAAGGTGTCGGCTCCCTCGCATGAGGTGATGGAAAGCATCATATCGCATCTCATTGATTTGGGCGCGGTGGATTTACCTCAAGATGAGCGCGATGTCAAGCTAGAACCTGTGACTCAACCAGGCGTAGCTCCCGATGATTTCTACGTTAGTACGATTTATCCAACTGAAATCAGAATTAATGGTACATGGGTGAAAGTGCAAAATCAGCGGATGGATGGCGCTATTGCTGTCACTCAAACGCCCACAGGTATCTTAGCAAGGTGTAAAATATTACGTGATTTAGAAGTGGGTGAGTCTGTTGTTGTGGATGTACAAGGTATCCGTACCATCCGCAAAACCGAATCACGCGAACAACGGAATTCTCAAGAATTCAGCTTTATGTCATCGGGAGTTTCCAGTGAGCGACGCGTGGAACTTGTTGTTGAACAAGTGGCATGGGAATTACGTAAAATTAGGGATGCAGGCGGTAAAGTTGCTGTCACAGCAGGTCCTGTGGTGATTCATACAGGTGGCGGCGAACATCTAGCACAATTGATTCGAGAAGGATACGTACAAGCGCTTTTGGGTGGAAATGCGATCGCCGTCCATGACATCGAGCAAGCAATGATGGGGACTTCTCTCGGTGTGGACATGAAGCGCGGCGTGGCTGTACGCGGTGGACACCGCCATCACCTAAAAGTGATTAATACTATGCGTCGTTATGGTAGCATTGCCAAAGCTGTTGAAGCTGGCATCATTAAAAGTGGCGTGATGTATGAGTGCGTCAGCAACGGTGTCCCATTCTGTCTTGCTGGCTCGATTCGGGACGATGGTCCTTTACCCGATACCGAGATGGATTTGATCAAAGCACAAACCGAATACGCCAGACTGCTCAAAGGCGCGGACATGATTTTGATGTTGTCTAGTATGCTGCACTCGATTGGCGTCGGCAATATGACTCCGGCGGGAGTGAAGATGGTTTGTGTGGATATCAATCCAGCTGTGGTGACGAAGTTAAGCGACAGAGGTTCAATAGAATCAGTTGGTGTAGTGACAGATGTGGGGTTATTCTTGAGTCTGTTGATGCAGCAATTGCAGAAGTTGACAAGCCCTTATATTGGTAAAGTAGTTTAGGGATTTCTAAAAAATAAATTATCCCAGTGGGGTGGGCATCCTGCCCGCCCAGTTCATAGGACGGGCACCAATCCCCGAAGTTTAAAATAACGTAGACGCGTAGCGGTGAGGCAGCGCTGCAGGAGGGTTTCCCTCCGCAGGCGACTGCGAACCCAAAGGGCGTGCCGCAGGCTACCGCCAAAACGCCAAGAACCCAGAGTAAAGAAAGGGAGACAGAATGGAAGGAGTAGTTTTCAAAAGACAGCTACAAATTCGTTGGCTCAGTGCAATCACTGACTTTTTATTAGCAGGGATGGTCGTTGGACCGCTTGCTGCTCCTTTTTTAGCTGCATCTGGGTTACCATTGTTACCTGTAATTGCAAAGATTATTTATTTTATGGGCGCTCATGTATGCCCACAGCCCCATATGGGGGTAGAATTGGTGCCACCGTATATGATGGCTGTGTGTATGCGTTGCTACGGTACTGTCACCGGGTTGTTGATAACGCGTGTATTGTATGGAGTGACAGGTGGTAAAGGTTTTTATTGGTTAAGTCAGTATGGTTGGAGTGGTGTGGCGATCGCTACTGTATTGATGATGGCTTATCCATTAGAATTAGCCGCAGAAGTTTTGGGTTGGTGGAGTTTTCATAATCAGGTTGTAACGCTTTTTGGATTAATTACGGGTTTGGCATGGGGTTTATTTACTATGCCGATATTGCATCAGTCACGCCGTTTTTTGAATGTCAAACCACAGATGCACACAGATACACACAGATAAACTATCTGTATTCATTTGCGTACATCTGCGGTTGCAAGCATCTACATATTTTGTCTTTAAGGTCGTCAAGAGTGCAAAATTCAGGCGTTAGATAACTCTTGACTCTTGAGTACCACAACGCAAAGCTATGCAGCCTAGCACACGACGGCGGAAATAAAGCTACCATTCACTCATAGCGCGAAAAGCCCACAGAATCAGCCTTTTGACTTTTGACTTTTGACTTTTGACTTTTGACTTTTGACTTTTGACTTCCGCGCAGCGGTACTAGCCTCCTGCTGGGAAGTAAGACGGGAAACTGATGTCCCAACCTGGACTCCCAGTTGCGGGCAGTGAGATAGACTCTCCTGGGGTAGTCCCATTCATCTGCCAAATAGAACTCTCATCAGTACCACTGTTGCGCCACAAAATATCAACTACACCATCATCTGTAAAATCTGCTAGACCTTCAATTTTCCAATCAGTATCCGCAATTGGTGTAAGGTCAACAAATTGTTCAACAGTGGTACCATTCATCTGCCAAATAAGATTCTTGCCAGTACTATTGTTCCGCCAGAGGATGCCTACTTTGTCATCGCCTGTAAAGTCTGCCACACCCGCAACATCCCAAGCAGTATCCGCAATTGGACTGAGCGGGATGGACTCTTGTAGAGTCGTACCGTTCAACAACCAAATGGCATTCTCACCAGTAGTGTTGTTCCGCCAGAGAATTTCGTCATTGCCGTCACCTGTAAAATCTGCTACATTTTTGATTTCCCAAGCAGTATCCTCGACTCGCGTCAGCAAAGTTGACTGTTGTAGGGTACTACCGTTCATCTGCCAGATACCATTCTCACCAGTGCTATAGTTGCGCCAGAGGATATCTGGTCTGGCGTCGCCTGTAAAGTCCGACACCCCTTCAATTTTCCAATCAGGCTCCAAAACTGTAGGCAGAATTAAGCTTTCCTGTCCAAGTGCAAAGCTAGTACCATTCATCTGCCAAAGACCATTCTCGCCAGTCTTATAGTTCCGCCAGAGAACGTCTAGTCTGTTATCGCCTGTAAAATCTGCCTGACCTGCAATTTCCCAATTGGTATCGTTAGTTTTAGGATACGAGATGACTTGTTCTCTGGTGGTACCATTCATCTGCCATAGAGCAGTCTCATCAGTGCTAGCATTCCGCAATAAAATATCCGGTTTGCCGTCGCCACTGAAATCAGATCTAGAACTATTTGCCTGAGCATTCAAAGCAACCGTGACATTGCCTACCAGTTGTACACTCGGGTCGGTTTGTACACCACCGTACTCTATTATGTACCCGATAGGCTTATAGTTTCCATCTTCTACATTAGGGTCAAGGTCATTCCATTTACCTTGTGCAGCAGCACCATAGACGGGGTTGCCAATCACATGGGCGTGCTCTTCTAGGTTGTTTTTATCTTTTGGCTCGCCAGATAACCAGTTATTGTACTGACCTTCTACAGGGGTACCATCTTCAAATCCATTCCAAAATTGGGTTCCAGCTTCTGGTCCTGTGACCCATTGCCAGTTCCCTTCACCATTAATATTGCTCGCTCCTATCCAGCCTCTTCCTTTAGCTGCGTTTTGGACAAAGTTTTGTTCTTCAGCAGAAGTGATAGTTGCTAAGTAACCTTTGAGTCCGAAGTAGTTACGATTGGCTGCATCCCTAGCTGCTTGCGACCAGGCAAGACCTATACTAGGGATAACCTCATAGAAGTGGTTGTTTCCTGGATTTGCCAAATTCGTACCTAGAGCAAATTGAATACCACGTGTTCCCCCTGAAGGAGTGCCACTCGTATTAGTGTAGGTAACTTGACGCAGCACATCCTGGTAAGCCTCGTTGGAAGCTGTACCAGTGATTCTCAGAACTCCTGTTGTCGTGTCGTAGTTCCAGTTCAAACCATCGATACTGCCACTGGTACCACTCTGTCCATCAATAGCAAGACGGTCTTCACTCGCGTTGAAGTTAGAGGAAATTAGCGCTGATGCACCATTTAGGGTGCCTCCATCAGAGTCAGAAATACTCAAATTCGAGGCAACCTCTAGAGGTTCAGCGTTCGGCACGTAGTTGGTTGTCCCAGAAACATTCAGGCTTGGCGTAGCACCGTTAGCAGCTTGACCAACGCGACTATTGAGTGTGGAGGAATCAGTGTTAGGGGAAGAATTTGTAGAGGTTAAGGCAGAGTTAGTTGCAACCTGATTATTAAGGTCAGAAAGATCTTGTGCCACGGTTCATCCTTGTGTCAGAAGAAAGTGTTTTACGAAAAATTTGAGATGAACTACCGAGTTACCCGGAACACGTATGTTGTAGAGACTACTACAAAAGCATTTCTGTTTGTCTCAACTATCGTATAAAGTAACACTTACAGTCGGCAAAACACTCTATCTTAGGATCAGATGACGTATCAAGAATTACGTGGCATGGACACGGGATACTATGGGGTCAAGTGTCAAAAATCAATATTGTTCAATTAAGCTTTATATGTAAAAAATTCATACACGTAGGAACGCGCTGTTTGAAACACCTTTATGTAAGTTGTACAAGCAGAAAACACCTTATCCGAACTGTATTGTCTCAAAAATGACTAATTTGTCAACACAAAATTATTTATCAAAAAATCTGTCTTAAGAATGAGTGAAAAAAGAAAAAACCCACCAGTTGGGTAAATCTAGTTTTACTTAGGGAGTACCAAAAAATAAATTATCCATTATGTAGGGGGGCTGACGGCGCACGAGTGTTGAGGTTTTACATACAGGACTTGCATTGCGCCGTAACCCACCATAGTTTTCTCTTATGCAACTTACGTTGCTACCGCGAACGAGGACGGGAAGTTGACTTCCCAGGCAGTACTACCAGTTTTGGGGAGTAGAATAGACTCTTCTAAATTCGTACCATTCAGCCGCCAAATAGCAGTCTCGTCAGTACCATTGCCACTGCCGTTGCGCCAGAGGATGTCAACTTTACCATCACCTGTAAAGTCTCCTAGCCCTTTGATTTGCCAACGAGTATCAGGAACTGGGGTGAGCGAAATAGATTGTTGAAAGGTGGTACCATTCATCTGCCAGACAGCATTATCACCAGTACGATTGTTCCGCCAGAGGATATCTGTTTTGCCATCACCTGTAAAGTCTGCTTCACCCGCAACATCCCAGCCAGTATCTACTGCAAGTGGAGTGAGCGAGATCGACTGTTGTAGAGTCGTACCGTTCAACTGCCAAATAGCATTCTCACCAGTACGGTTATTGCGCCAAAGAATTTCGTCTTTGCCATCACCTGTAAAGTCTGCTAGACCTTTGATTTGCCAAGCAGTATCCTCGAGTGTGGGCAGCAAAGTTGATTGTTCTAAGGTAGTACCGTTCATCTGCCAGATACCATTCTCACCACTACGATTGTTGCGCCAGAGAATGTCGGCTTTACCATCACCCGTAAAGTCTGACACCCCTTCGATTCTCCAAGCAGTATCTGGGACTGCGGTCAGCAAGGTTGATTGTTGTAAGGTAGTACCATTCAATTGCCAGATGGCAGTTTCAGCAGTGGAGTAGTTGCGCCAGAGGATTTCTGGTTTGCCATCACCTGTAAAGTCTCCCTGACCTTCGATTTCCCAACGAGTATCTTGGGTTCGAGGTAACAGGATCGACTGCTGCAAAGTAGTACCGTTCATCTCCCAGACGGCAGTTTCATCAGTGCTATAGTTGCGCCAAAGGATATCTGGTCTGCCGTCGCCAGTAAAATCAAACTTAGAAGCATTACTTGCAGCATTCAAGGTAGCATTCAAGGTCACCGTGACATTGCCAGTAATTTGTAAAGTCGGGTCGCCTTGTAAGCCACCGTACTCTACAAGGTAACCTTGAGGCACAAAGTCTCCAGGTTGCACAACATTGGCAAGGTCGTTCCATTTACCTTGTGCGCCTTGACCAAGGTTCGGGTTGCCAATGACGTGGACGTAGTCTTCCTGGTTGTCAAGGTTGTTCGGCTCAGTAGATAACCAGTTGTTGTACTGATTGTTAACAGCACTACCAGTTGCATTTCCACTCCAAAAGGCAGTTCCAGCCTCTGGTCCTGTGAGCCAACGCCAGTCTCCTTCAGTCGTCGCATCACTACCTCCTAACCATCCGTTTCCTTGGACTTTGCCTTGGATGAAGTTTTGTTCTGTACCAGAGGTGATGGTTGCTAGGTAACCTTGGAGTCCAAAATAGTTACGTGTTCCAGCCACCTGCTGAGCATCCCCCCAACTAATACCTTGAGCCGGGACAAACTCGTAGAAGTGGTTGTTTTCTGGATTTGCAAGGTTACTACCTAGGGCGAATGCAATGCCACGCGCTGCTGCTAAGGGGGTGTTATTGGTATTGTTGTAAGTGACTTGGCGCAGCACATTCTGGTAAACATCGTTAGTAGCCGTACCAGTGAAGGACAAAACTCCTGTTGTCGTGTTGTAGTTCCAGTTAAGATTTTCGATAGTGCCACTAGTACCAGTTTGTCCGGCAATAGCGAGGCGGTCTTCACTAGGGTTGAAGTTAGAAGTGATGATGACCGATGCACCATTTAGGTTGCCATTATTAGGGTCAGTAATACTTAAATTGGGGGCAATAGCTTTGGGACTAGCACCAATTGTGTAGTTAGTTGTTTCAGAAACGGTTAGAGTCTGCACCATGGCTTATCCTTTGTTTGGAAAAAGTGTTTTAGGAAAGATTGGAGATGAACTGCACAGCTAGCTGTAGAGAACACTTATGGTGTAGATGCTACTAAGAAAGAAATTATACTTGGCAAGAATCTTGTAGAAAAGAATACTCGCAGCAATTAGGCTGTCCTGAGATGCAATAGTGTATTGGCAATTACGCGCAAGAGGAACAACACAAAAGCGAGTATAGTGTTAAAAATGACTACTTTGTGCACCTTGTGTTATTTTGCCGAAAAAATGTAACAAAATTATAATTAAAATAATAACTTTATAAAATTTTCATATTATGACTTATAAAATTTAAGATGCAAAGTATGCTTTGTATGAAAAGAAAGCAAAAGTCTGAAGTATTTAAAACAGTGAACAGTGAACAGTGAACAGTGAACAGTGACCAATGAACAGTGACCAGTGACCAATGAACAGTGACCAGTGAACAGTGACCAGTGAGAAGATTGACTTGGGACATCTTGATAACTGGTAACTGATAACTGATAACTGATTTTTGATAACTGATAACTGATAACTGATAACTGGTAACTGTTAAAAAACTTGGTTTGTGGAAGAAACTGGGTTTCAAAATGTTGCAATTATTGAGCTTACGAATCAGCGGACACTACGGAACCACTCAACAATTCCATCAGCTATGACTCTTGCCAATTTCTTCTGTTCTTGAGGATTTGTCACCCACTCAAATTCATTTGGATTGCTCATAAAACCCAACTCCAGCAATACTGACGGCGCACTTGCTGGACGTGTAAGCGCTAAGTTATCCCAAAATACGCCGTAGGATGGTCGTCCTAATTTGCTAACTATATAGTTGTGCATAAAGACTGCTAAGCTGTGAGCTTGGGGATGATACCAAAACGTTCCCACTCCTTTGGTGTTTTCGGCATCACCTTCATCGGGTAGGGAGTTGTAATGTATAGAAATGGCGATCGCTGGTTCTTCTTGATCAATTCTTGTGACGCGATCAGGAAGCGACACTTCCGTATCATTCTCCCGTGTCATCACCACTGTCGCCCCTCGCCTCACCAACTCATCGCGTACCAACTTAGAAACCACGAGATTGACATCTTTTTCTAAATATCCTGTTGGTCCGGATGCACCAGATTCTTTACCCCCATGCCCTGGGTCGAGTAAAATTTTGAGACCAGATAACGGCTTTTGTCTTTTGAATAACCCCGTTGTTTCCCGCTTGCTTGCAGACGAGTTCAAGGGTGAGTCACGTAAACCCAAAATCAGACTCGTTCCGTCGTATCTCAGCTTATACCCCCACTGTTGAGCCTTTTTCAGGTGAAAAGTGTATTGCACTCCTCCCTGTCCCCCTGCTGTAGCGGCGGGGAGTTGTTGCCAATCTAGGCGAGAAATCAGAGCGTTGTCATCTAAGCGAATAATATCTGTTTGGGCAGTGGTATTATAAAGGGTGAGAGTAAAAGTCTGGTCATTCTGCTGCACACTCACAGGAACCGGAACTTGCACCGGGAAAACCATTTCCGTCACACCCGGGAGTTTCCGATATCCAACACTGCGGATAATCGTGTGTGGGGGAATTGCTCCTGGCAAAGTACGAGTTTCCTTACTATTGATCCAAGCGCCATAGTCCAAACGCAACCACTCACCTTCTCGTCCTGTGACTGCTGCACGTGTGCCTTTAGGTAGAGGCGTGAGTCTAGAATAATCTGTAGTAGGACCAGTGCGAGCAACACCAGAATCTGCTGTCACCTCCACAACTTCCAACTGTGCAGGTGAGAGGATGGTAATTTTTCCAGTTCCTGGTTGAGTTATCGTTTTGCCATCGAGCGTCAGTTGAAACTGGGGTTGTCCCAAATTGGCAGATGTTTCGACTGTTGTACACCCCTGATAATTGCTTGCGCTAGACTCAGCAGAGGGTTGATTTTGCCCTGTTAAAGCGGCAGAATTTGCCGGGAGTTGTGCTTGTTGTGGCTGGCGTGCTAGGGAAACAGTTTGATTTCCCAGCTTTACGGAAACAGCCGCATTCGCTGGGGCGATCGCCCTAAAACAGATCGGTTCCCCCGGAAGTTTAGCAATGTCCACTGCTGGTGTGAGAGAATCTTTGGCAAAGGCTAACCCCTGTGGTACTTCCGGTTGAGTGGAAACTCTTGTCACCTTAATCTGAAGTTCTTGATTTTGGTAGCGGACAGTAAAGACGTTTTCTCCCACCTGCAAGGGAAAACTCGGGGCAAAATGACCAGACTTGCTGCGCTTTACTGGCTTACCATTGATGAGAACCTCTCCACTTGATGGTGCTGTGCCAATAAAGAAAATTTTCTTTGCACTTGTCTGGGAATTTGCCCGAGGATAAACAACTTTGAGGGATTGCTCTTGAGCCAAAACTAGCGAGGGTGTGATTATAAAGCTTAATATTACTAATCCTAAAAGTGGTCTCACGTCAAAATAGAAGAATAATTTACAAAAAAGTCGGGAGTGGGGAAGTCGTAAGTAGTTAGTAGTTATTACAACAACTAACACTTATTGACAACTAACAACCTACATCCGTCATTACCCAATAACAATTACTGTGGCACAATGACGGGTGTATTTTTAGAAGTTGCACAAAGTTAAAAATAATATGACTAAGTTTGTATTTGTTACTGGCGGAGTTGTTTCTAGTATTGGTAAGGGAATTGTAGCAGCAAGCCTGGGGCGATTGCTCAAGTCAAGAGATTATTCTGTGTCAATTCTCAAACTCGATCCCTATATTAATGTTGATCCAGGAACGATGAGTCCCTTTCAGCATGGCGAAGTCTTCGTGACTCAGGATGGTGCTGAGACAGACTTGGACTTGGGGCATTACGAACGCTTTACGGATACCTCCATGTCGCGTTTAAACAGCGTGACGACTGGTTCAATTTACCAAGCCGTAATTAATAAAGAGCGACGTGGCGATTATAATGGCGGCACAGTACAGGTGATTCCGCACATTACAAATGAAATAAAAGAGCGGATTATCAGAGTTGCTAAAGATACTAATCCAGATGTTGTCATTACAGAAATAGGCGGTACAGTAGGAGATATTGAATCGCTGCCGTTTTTGGAAGCAATTCGCCAATTCCGTAAGGATGTAGGGCGGCAAAATGTGCTGTATATGCACGTAACACTAGTTCCGTGGATTGCTTCAGCGGGTGAGATGAAAACTAAGCCAACGCAACACTCAGTCAAAGAACTCAGATCGATTGGCATTCAACCAGATATCTTAATTTGTCGATGCGAACGTCCCCTAGCAACAGGGATAAAACAAAAATTATCGGAATTCTGTGATGTTCCTGTAGAATGCGTTATTTTATCGCAAGATGCTAAAAGTATTTATGAAGTCCCGCTGATTTTGGAACGAGAAGGACTGGCGCAGCAAACGCTAGAGTTGCTGAACATGGAACAACGTCAACCAAATTTAGCGCAGTGGCAAACTTTGGTGGAAAAATTGTACAGTCCCACTCATCGATTGGAAATTGCGATTGTGGGTAAGTATGTGCGTTTGTCCGATGCCTATCTTTCAGTCGTAGAAGCACTGCGCCATGCAGCAATTGCTATGAGTTGCGAACTACACCTACGTTGGGTAAATTCAGAAAAATTGGAAACCGAAGGAGTTGAAACTTATCTTGAAGGTGT
This sequence comes from Scytonema sp. PCC 10023, assembly GCF_963920835.1. Lineage (NCBI taxonomy): Bacteria > Bacillati > Cyanobacteriota > Cyanophyceae > Nostocales > Scytonemataceae > Scytonema > Scytonema sp. PCC 10023. The sequence goes on along the minus strand of NZ_CAWUDP010000009.1, from coordinate 43,583 downwards.
GGATGGTATCGTTGTCCCAGGAGGTTTTGGCGTCCGGGGAGTCGATGGCAAAATTGCCGCAATTAAATACGCGCGAAATTGCCAAATCCCATTTTTAGGTTTGTGTTTGGGAATGCAATGTTCAGTGATTGAATGGGCAAGGAACATAGCTGGATTAACAGATGCTAATAGCGCGGAATTTGACCCCCATACCGAAAATCCAGTTATTAACCTGTTGCCAGAACAGCAGGATATAGTTGATTTGGGCGGAACAATGCGTTTAGGTTTATATCCTTGTCGCTTGCTTCCCAATACATTGGCTTTCAAACTCTATGAGGAAGAAGTGGTTTATGAACGCCATCGACATCGCTATGAGTTCAACAACGCTTACCGCAATATATTTGTAGATTCTGGTTATGTGATTAGTGGGACTTCTCCTGACGGACGCTTAGTGGAAATTATTGAATTTCCCAACCACCCCTTCTTTATTTCCTGCCAATTTCACCCAGAATTTCAATCAAGTCCCAGCATCCCTCATCCTCTATTTAAGGGTTTCATCCAAGCTGCGATCGCTCGTTCTAATCCTTCCTCTGTTGCACAAACACCAGCACAAGTCTCTTAATTAATCATCAGTTATGAGTCTTTGGTTTAAGTACCAAAGACTCATGACACAACTCAAAATCTTTTACGGGTGTAGCGCTGAAATTTGCTGCTGTGAAACTTGTGAATTGAGGGATTTTTGTGGCCTACTGGGTGAAAATTCACTATGAGAGAAATGAATATGTAGTCAATTTTGAACGGGTTACGGCTTTTTGTCATGAACGGAATGGTAGGGTTACATTTTGGTTGCCAGATTGTGCTATCCCTATAGTGGTTAATTCCCAAAATAACTTAGAAGACTATCAAAAAATTCTGGATTATATACAGCATGTTACGGGGTTAGGGTTTGAGAAATCTTATTGGGTAAAAATTCTTTACGAAAGGAATGAATATATTATTAACCTCGACAGCATTAGTTCTTTTTGTCATGAACCAACCAACGGCAGGATAACTTTTTGGTTGCCAAATAGTACTCTTCCCATCGTTATCAACCCTGTGAGTAATCCAGATTCTTATCAAAAAGTTTTGCAATACATTCAGAACACAACTGGGTATCTTTTATAAGTCAAGAATATTGTATGATTGCGGGTACTCCGTGCGATTGCCGAAGGCACTGCGCTTTGCGCAATCGCTGCTTGAAGCACTATCCCAAATTATCGGTTTTATGGAACAAGTTGAGTGTCAAGCCAAAGCGAAAAGTCAACCCGCTCGACGCTACGAATTAGATTGGCTTAGGGTTTTGGCAGTGCTGCTCCTACTTTATTTCCATACCGCAGCCATCTTTTATGCTGGTGAACTTGGCGAGTTTTACATCAAGAACGACCAGTTGAGTCATGCGATGAGTTGCTTCATCGTATTCGTCCATCAGTGGCATATGCCGCTCTTTTTTCTGTTGTCAGGATCTGGCACTTGGTTTGCACTGTCATTTCGGTCAACCCTTGAGTATGTGCAGGAGCGATTCAAACGGCTGTTCATCCCTTTCTTGTTTGGCACTCTAATCCTTGTTCCGCCTCAGGTTTACTACCGCCTTCGGAGTCATCCAAACTACCATGACTCATACCTGGAATTCTATCCCCAATTCTTCAATGGCATTCGTCCTCAGGGGAATTTTGAGTGGTCACACCTGTGGTTTGTGATCTATCTTTTCGTCTTTTCATTGATTGCCCTACCGCTCTTTCTACATTTGAAAGGAGCAGGAGCGCATTTACTCTCAAAGCTCTCAGTTACTATGGAAAAACCTGGAGCAATTTTGCTGCTGGCTCTACCCTTGGCTGTCATTGAAGCAGCGTTGCGACCCAGATGGCCAGGTTTCCAAAACCTCTATGACGACTGGGCAAACTTCTGTTTATACCTTTTGTACTTTATCTACGGCTACTTCCTAAGTTCTGACGTAAGATTTGGGCAGGCTATAGACAGGCATAAGAGTATCGCTCTGGTATTGGCATGTGCCTGTATGTTAGTTCTTTTTGGCTTGTGGGAGACTGATAGCCTGCCAGAGCGAGGTTACTCTCTGGTATACATTTTATACCAATTACTGCGGGGGGTTGACTCCTGGTTCTGGATCGTTACCCTTGTAGGGTTAGGTCGAAGGTACTTGAATTTCAATAGCAAGCTACTGCAATACGCAAGCGCTGCACAATATCCATTCTACCTGCTTCACCAAACAGTCCTCGTGGCAATTGGTTTCTATGTCGTGCGTTGGAATGCAGGCGTGATGGAGAAATTTTGGGTGATTAGCACCACCTCTCTAATCGTAACCGTTGCCCTCTATGAGTTATTCATCAGGCGAAACAATCTGGCGAGATTTCTGTTCGGACTCAAGCCAATTTGTTCCCACCAGGAACTAGCGCAACCAGTTCCTGTATCCAGATATTAGAGGTCAGGACGCGTAACTTTTTGCCGCTTGAAGCTTTAAGTTCTAGTTATTACAAGCTACTGCAACGTCTAATTAGGTGAACTACCTACACCGCCCTTGCGGGTCGGTGTAGGCTTCCGGCTTCATTGACAGATGCCCCTTTTCATGAGCGGATAGGTGGTCTTACTCCGCCTCGGCACGGCAAGAACGGGGTTCCCTCCGTCCATAGATAATATCCGAATTCCTTCATTCCTTATATTCAGTGCTGCATTACCATCACGGTCATGGTGAGTCTTGCATTCGGGACAATCCCATTCACGGATATCGAGTGTTAACTCATCAATAATGTGACCGCAACATGAACAGGTTTTGGAACTGGGGAAGAATCTTCCGATTTCCACAAGTTGTCCTTCTTTACGCTTTAACTTGTAGTCCAGGAAGTTAACAAACATTCCCCACCCTACATCGGATATTGCCTTTGATAGCTTGCGGTTGAGTACCATTCCCAAAACACATTGAGATTTTCTACAATGATGACTTGGCTTTCGTCTACCAGTTTCCTGCTTAGTTTGTGTAGGAAGTCAGTAGCGGGAATTTGACACTCGTTCGTGAACAAGAGCTACTAGTTTTCTGTATTTGTTTCTTGAATTACTTCCTTTAACCTTACGAGCGAACTTTTTCTGCTTGCGAGCTAGATTCTTCTCATGACGTTTCAAGTGTTTCGGATTTGAGTGCTTGGTAACTTGTTCGCCATCATGAACAATAGCGAAGTCTTTGATTCCAAGGTCAATGCCTAGTACCTTATTGCCACTTGATTGATTTACATCACCATCAACTTCACATAGTACAGACGCAAAGTACTTATCTGTAGGTGTTTTACTGATAGTAACTGTCTTAACTTTCCCGAAGATTGGTCTATGAAAAACTGCTTTGACAACACCAATTTTGGGAATCTCCAAACAATCACCCACAATCTTAACGTTTTGTGGGTATTGAATTGATTGCTTATGATGCTTTGATTTAAATCTAGGAAACTTAGCGCGACCCTCAAAAAAATTAGTGTAAGCCTTATTCAAGTTGATTGCTACGCATTGCAAAACGGCAGAATAACAATCTTCTTTTAACCAAGGATGATCTAGTTTTAGTTGGGGTAAGTAAGCTTTGTAGACACTTAATCTCAGAGATTTTCCAGTTTCTTGATAGTGCTGAATGCAATGCTGTAGGGCATAATTCCAATACCATCTAGCACAACCAAATGATTTGGCTAGAGCTATTTCTTGTTCAGTTGTTGGGTATAGTCTGACCTTAACTGCCTTCAACACTTTTAATCACCTCCTTGTTATCTACTAGTGTAACCAATGTAGGTAAATTGTAGGTACATAAATGAAGACACAATGGTTTAAGATGCGAATGAGTGAACGCAGATTGAATAAGTTACGGTTATACGCCGCAATCAAAGATACGACAATGACTCACGTTATTGAAGACCTTATTGACTCGTTAAAAATCCCAGAGACAGGTAATCAGGTCAGTGACCCCACTTCCTTTGTCTACCGACGGTAAACATAGGTCGGGGGTCGTAACCTGATTACCCCAAAATTCATCCCACACTTCCCCTATGCCTTCGGCACGCTGCGCGAACGGGGTAAGATGTGGGGCTTCTTTTGGATTAAGCTAAGAACTCCAAAACCAAAGTATTAAACTCCTCTGAATGTTCAACTTGTGACCAATGACCACACGGGTCGAAGATATGTTGACGGGCATTCGGCAAACCTAAGGTTGCAACAGCAGCGTGAGCAACTGGCAGTACGCGATCCTGTCGCCCCCAAAACACAAGTGTCGGCGCAGTGATGGTAGGCAATCTATCGACAATCGTATTATAAATTTCAGTCCGAACACCAAACAGGTCGATGTTTGTTTTAATGAGTCCTACAACTGCTTCCCATGCCCCAGGAAGAGTCGCAATTTGGTAAAACAGTTCAACCCACTCATTGGAAATAAGCGTTGAGTCATACACAGACTGCTTCAACGCCAAAGCTGTACCGCTGCGAGTGGGTTTGAATAATCTGCCAACAAATGGTAATGTTGCTAACCGAAGCGTAAGTGTGATTTCTTTACCTAACCCCAAGCTGTTCACTAGGATCAACTTCTCTAGTTTTTGTGGAAAATCCAGTGCGAATTGCAAGGCAACGCCGCCTCCCAGCGAATTTCCAATCAGGCTGGCGCACTCGATACTGAGGGCATCCATGAAATCTTTGACGAACTGGGCTAGGTAGGTGAGCGAATAGGTTACTGGTGGCTTCTCGGAGCGACCAGCGCCTACTAAATCAACAGCGTAGACACGATGGTGTTGTGCTAAAACGCTAATATTGTACGCCCAAGTCTCTACACTACTGCCGATGCCGTGGAGCAAGATAACTGTTGTTCCCTTGTCCCCTGAAGTCCAGTAACGTGTATTGATTTGACCAACTTGGACATATCGGTCTTGTGGTGTCTGTACAAGCATCATAGGCATCGGTCAGCATTTTTGGTTGACGTGGAGTGACTTGCAGTTGTTTTCAACAATATTATTAGTTCCGAAGAAGTTTTTTGGATCTGGCACTTGCCGTTTCATCCCGTCTCGACAAAATTGGACAAACCTAGCCAAACTTCTTTTCCTCCTCACTACACCCCATACCCCGCACCCCACACCCGCCCCAAAGAGGCTTAGCGTTTCTCAGCATTTTGGTCTCGAAACACATCTTTTTCTTTTTCCATACTTACAGCAGCAAAATTTCAATTCCTGTAGAGACGCGCCATGGCGCGTCTCTACAATGTGGTCTATTTAGCCGAAAATCGCTGTAAAAGCAGGGGCTTTATACCTTTTAGGATATGGGTATTTCCCTCTTTCACCACACCCCACACCCCACACTTCATCTCCTGCTCTGGTAATTCACAATCACGTTCAATTGATAACGCCTAAGCCCCTACTTTTGAAAAAGCTAACTTCGCGGCACCTGCTATCCCCGCAAAGTTACCCAATTCTGCTGGCAATATTTGTAAACCAAGACGTGAAGTAGGCAGAACTCTCTGCTCAATTTCTGCTTTAACAAATGGTATAAAAAACTCAGCACTGCCACTCACGCCGCCACCAATCACAACTGCTTGCGGCGTCAGCACGTAAATCAAACTGGTCAATCCAATTCCCAAATCCTTACCATATTCTTGCCAAAATGTCAACGCTTGAGCATCTCCGGCTTTTGCCAGAACGCCGAGTTCTGCTGGTTCCTTGCCTGTACGGCGACGAATTGCGGTGACTGATACATACTGTTCCAAAGAGCCTTGATTGCCACTATTACACCTTGGACCATCTGGCTTGAGGGTAATCAATCCCAGCTCACCGGCTGCGCCTAGAGGACCAGTAAACAGTTCGCCATCTAGGATAATTGCGCCACCGACACCAGTTCCTAAAGTCAGCAGAATCAGATTCTGAAAGCGGCGACCTGCTCCCAGCCAAGCTTCCCCTAGCCCTGCACAGTTGGCATCGTTACCGACAATCGTAGGTTTGCCTGTTTTTGCTTCTAAAGCATCGGCTAAAGGGACATCGTACCATCCTGGCAAGTTAATGGCAATTTTGGCAATGCGTCCTTGAGCGTCCGCAGGTCCGGGAGTACCAACACCAATGGCAATGCAATTTCTATCGAGGTCAATTTGGGCGATCGCATCTACCATTTTTGCCACAACCGCCTCTGGTGTCGCTGGTTGCGGCGTAGCCACAGTTAAGGATTGTAAACAAGTGCCATCTGCGGTAAAACGCCCCAGCTTAATTGCTGTTCCACCCAAGTCAATACCAATTACTTGAGAATTCCCCACTTTCAAACCCCTCACAAAAAGGCACAAATTTGGCAGGCAATATAGCGGTTCTGGTGTTGAGTGCAATATATCAAGTTAGGAGAACCACTCATGGAACACTCATGGAACACAGATAAATAATGACTTCATCCAAACGAGAAGCGCTATAGATGAGTAGATTTCTGGCAAAAATCCCGTTTAGGGCGAATTGGAAACCGCAGATGGACATACCATTGGACGCAGAGAGACGCTGGCAAATTTGCTACTTCATTTTTTACCAGTTTCGCTACCAAAAAATTCTACATTCTCGGAGTCATTTGGTGCTGCTCGTAAAGCAGCGACAGTCAGGGGATGAAAACTAGGCTGACCCTGTAAAGATGCTACTGGGGAACCTCTTAAGATGCCAGTCAGGGCAACGGAAAGCATAAAGCCACCAGCAGCGGCAGCAATTAAAGAAATATTATCTTTCACACAGATCTCTCAATGATAAGTACAACAGATATTAGAGTAGCAAACTGAATTAGGTTATGTTATTGTTTCTCATTTGTCGTTAGACAAATGAAAATAGGCTCAATGACTAATGATTATTAACAAATAACTCTTGACTATTTCCGGATGTCTTTGCGTAAACGGGGATTAATAAATTCATTTAACCCCTCACCGAGTAGCGATAGCCCCACAACCATGATTGTCATACCTAATCCGGGGAAAAAGGCAGTCCACCAAACACCAACAGGTAGTGCTTGCAAAGCTTGTTGTAAATCGCGTCCCCATTCTGGCGTTTCTCTTGGAAGCCCTAAGCCCAAAAAACCCAAACTCCCCAGAATCAAAATCGCATCAGCGGCGTTGAGGGTAAAAAGGACGGGTACGCTTTGAATCACATTGAAAAATAAGTACCGAGAAAGAACTTGCCAAGTGTTAGCACCCATTGCTTGTGCTGCTTCGATGAACACTTCTGTTTTAACGCTCACAGTGTGGTTGCGGACAACACGGTAATATTGCGGAACATAAGCAATGCTGATGGCAAGAGCGGCGTTTAATATTCCACGTCCTACTATAAATGCCAGCGTTACCGAAAGCAGCAACCCTGGTAGGGTGTAGATACTATCCATAACAAATAGTAATGCTTTATCTAATCTACCGCCTAGGTAGCCACTTACCATGCCCAAAGGCACACCAATAAACATACTCAGCGCTGTAGCTAATAAAACCACTTGCAAGGCAGCTTGAGCACCAAATAGTGTCCGCGAAAATACATCATAGCCTTCGCGACTGGTACCAAACCAATGTTGGAGTGAGGGTGGTTCTTGAATGGGGTTAGTCAAGGAATCTAGGGGGTTTTGCAGCCAACCGAAAGCCTGGAGTAAGGGGGCGCATAAAGCCAGGAAGATGAAAAACAAAGTTATGGTTAACCCAATCAACATCAGTCGTTGGGAAAGGGTGGGGTTTTTAGCAAACCGTAAAAATCGAATCGGGGGACTTTTTGTGATGGTCATAAATACACCGAGGCGTCAGGAGTTGCAAGGTCGTAACTACAGATGACCATTTTACCTATCAGGTAGTTTCGTGCGATCGCAATTATGCGGGTGCTCTTGCACCATCGCGCAAAGACATAAAGCCGATAACGGCTACAATGTTTACGTGTTGCATTATAAATAAGTGACATCTCCCGGCGATCGCCACTTTGTGGTACACCGACGGCTTCTAAACCTCAAGATTTAGATTTCCTGCTTCTTTCGGAGAACCTAGTAGCATCCTTGCCCTTACTACCTTGGTTTAAATTCTTGGCTTTAGTTAAAAAGACTTATAAATATTTGTAACAATATTTAACAGGGCAATAATATCATTTAAAGTAGTCAGAAGCCAGCACCTAACCCTGGAAAGTGACAGCGCTGGCTTTGGCTCCTAATTATCAAAGGAGATAATTTCATTATGGCTTATCAAGAGCGCCTCAAACCCTGGGCAGTTGTTCATTCACTGTCCTCTTCACAAAAGGTAGTCGTCAGCCGCCACCGGAGTCGCATTGATGCAGAAGGATACCTTCAGTTATTGCGTGAGCAAAAGCCCAATAGTAAACATGAAGTCGTTTTCGAGATGGTAGAAGGCAATGGGTGTTAAGCTTGTCATTTGCTGACGTTCAGGCTGATAGGGTAAAGAGCGTATCCCTCACGGGACGCTTTGCGACGAGCGCGAGTATTGGCAGAGAACATAGGGTGCATGAACGCAGTGCAACACAAATGACATCTTGCACTAGCCCGCAATAGCCAGAAATTAAAATCTCTGGTTAACAGCAAAACTCCTTACGACGCATAAAACTCGGTCAAATTTTGCAGTCCATTTGAATAGACTTGTTGCAAAAGTCATCTATGGACAAGGTAAAGTAGTCAGAACTCCAAGAGCTAGGAACTTGAGCGATGAGCGAGGACACTTGCATGCTGAGGTTACTTGGGAACGCAAGCAAAGTGTCCTCCTCTAGACTCAAGTGCAGCTTCTTCGGCAAAGACTTACAAATTGCTTTCAATCAATTGGCGATACTCGCTCTTTTGCTTGACGCCTTTGAGTTCCTTCAACAGATCCTTATCCTTGAAGAACTGAACTGTGGGTGTTCCTGTGACACCGGCATTTTCAGCGATGTCGCGGTCTTTATCGATGTCAATTTCGACAAAGTGGATTTTGCCGTCAAATTCATCCACCACTTTATTTAATATTGGCTTGAGGGTATGGCAAGGACCGCAGCCAGGAGAGACGTATTTGACGATAATCAGGCGATCGCTATCATGGAACAGCTTCCGCAAAGCATAACCCCCGTGATGGCGGGTTGTACTCAAATCAAATTCCGCAGCTTGCTGTTCCTCGGTTTTCTTCTCGGCTGGGTGTTCTAGTTCATTATCTGGAGTTTCCGGTTTTTGATGGAATTCCTGAATCAAACCTGTGGAAGACAACCAACGTTCTGCTAACATCGCCGCCGCACAACCACTACCTGCAGCGGTAATTGCTTGACGGTACTCATGATCTTGTACGTCGCCTGCGGCAAAAACACCTTCTAAGCTTGTTTCTGGAGAACCAGGCTTGGTGACAACATAACCCACCTCATCCAGTTCCAGTTGTCCCTTGAATAAAGATGTATTGGGATTGTGACCAATGGCGTAGAATAACCCCTTAACGTGCAGTTTGCTCTCTTCGCCAGTTTTGGTATTGCGGATTTTTATCCCTTCCATGTGGTTGTCGTTCCCAAACACATCCAGAGGTTCTGTGTTCCAGTGAACTGTGATTTTGGGGTTACTCAAAACGCGGTCTTGCATCGCTTTAGAAGCCCGCATCTTCTCAGAGCGTACCAGCAAATTCACTTTAGAACCGTATTTGGTCAGGTAAATTGCTTCTTCCGCCGCCGAGTCGCCGCCACCCACCACAGCTAATTCCGCGCCGTGGAAAATAGGCGTAGCACCGTCGCAAATAGCACAAGCAGAAATTCCTCGGCTCCAGAATTGATGTTCACTGTCTAAACCCAAGCGCTTTGCTGTCGCACCCGTGGCGATGATAACGCTATTAGTTTTAAATTCCCGTTCCTCAGAGCGAACTGTAAAAGGACGCTGAGTCAAATCAACTTCAATAACATCTTCTGTATATAACTCAGCTCCCCAGCGTTCCGCTTGAGCCTTCATCAAATCCATCAGTTCTGGTCCGGTAATTCCTTCGGGAAACCCAGGAAAGTTCTCCACTTCAGTCGTTGTCATCAGCTGACCACCTGGTAAGCCCCCGGCTTGGAAACCCTCAAAGACAACCGGTTTGAGGTTAGCTCGTCCTGCGTAGATAGCAGCCGTGTACCCTGCTGGACCAGAACCTATAATCACTACGTTTTCTACTGTCGCGTTGGTCATGATACTTTATATAAACTCATAACGACTACGACTTAATATAACAAATTATTTCCGAGCTTGGGAAGGGGGAGGGCAGAGTCATTGCATTTCGGTGCCAATCTGCCAGAAAATTTATTCTCTGTTTCAAATATTGACAAAAATATGATTATGTGTATTATCTTGTTTAGTTTCCTTCCTTCTTTAATTTAAGTGTAAGCAAAATCAACTTATGCACTTTTGAGATAGAAATGGGAAATTTTCGGTAAGTCTGACTATGACGCTTCTCGTTTGGATGCAGTACAGATAAATCTCGTGTCCATCTGTGTCCATCTGTGTCCATCTGTGGTTTTTATTTCTTGATGTATTGCACTCAACTCCCGAACCACTATATTGCCATTCTCACTTGCATAAAATACATACACACGGTAGGGGCTTTCGTCTAGCCCATTAGTGTCAATTTAACATTCAGACCTTTAGCCGACGTTGATTTGACCCCACCCCGGTTTGTAAGAGCGCCAAAACCTCCCCTCCCCGATGCCTTGGGGAGGGGTTGGGGGTGGGGTAAAGCCAACGTGGAATAAAGGTTTAAACGTGGTTGTTGACACGCATGGGCATTTCTCAGCCCCTACAAACAACCTGTATTGCAGCCATTTGAAAACTGCCATAAAGGCACAACAACTTATCAGCCGTTACATAAATCCTGCTCAAGTTTAGTCAATGCTAATCAAAACTATTCAACTGAACTTGGGCAACGCTAATACTTCCTGTTTCATCCTGGAGATGTCGGCATCAACCAGTCCACAGACGCGAGAACGGTCTAACTGACCGCTATATGTGTCGAAGTTATCAAAAAACTTCGCTTATGAGGCGCTACTAACGACCCTCTGTCTAGGTCGCCTGCACTTCGCCTGTGGCACGTTTATCAAACGTCAGTCTATGCTGGAAGGTTTATCCTCGCTCCGGCACGGTTGTTAACCCGTACTATCAGGACTATTCTAGTATCTTTTCGCTATATCTGCTCAAAATTGACGACCTTTGATAAGGCTTGAATAGCTTTTAGGTTACAGTTCCATGCCCTTATCTTATTAACAAGAAAATTTTTTACTAAGGTGATATGAAAACAAAGTGAAGTGGGTACGTTACACTTAGAACTTTTTAACTCATCACCACCTCCTAGAAAATACGCATGAAAACTCAACTAAAAGCTAAATTTATGCGATATATTCTTCAGAAAAAGCAGGAAGAGCAGGGTTTCACACTTATTGAACTGTTAGTAGTCATTATTATTATTGGTATTCTTTCTGCTATTGCTTTGCCATCTTTTCTCAATCAAGCGAATAAAGCCAAGCAGACTGAAGGTAAAACCTATATAGGTTCCATGAACCGGGCGCAGCAAACTTATTACTTGGAAAATAACAGCTTTGCAAGTAGCCTCAGTGAGTTAGGTCTTGGTATCGCAACACAAACTGAAAATTACAGGTACAATATCACAGGTGGTGGTAGTGGTGTTACCAACGTCACCAATCAAGCACAACCATTACAAGATCAAGCTCCCCTTAAGGCTTATATTGGTGTTGTTGCACTGATACAGGCAAGTGCGACAAACGAAGCAACAACCCTAGCCGTGTTGTGTGAAGCTGAAAAATCTGAAGCAAACGGTGGGGATGATGGTACAACAACTGTCACTCCTTCTACAAGAAACTTGACAAACTTGACCTGCCCAGCTAGATATATTGGCAACACAGCGAGGTAAAGAAATGAGTGAGTAGGCGAGCAATAAACGACTAATCAACTTTAGACAAACATTGAATTAAAATAGTAATTTTTTTCAGCTAAGTTAGACATCTTGCCAAAGTGGGTAGAGTATTCTATCCACTTTGAGCCTGTTGGAAAAGTAGTTTGTAGTGAGCGCTTCAGCGCTCAGAAGCACTCTTCGTGCTTACTACGAACAGAGCTAAACAAGTGCAACCTTAACCAAGCTAATGACTTCTTTTTAAACTTTTTTGGAATAAAAATAAAGTAAATAAAATCAACTGAAATTTCAATTATCCGTCATGCACTAGCCAATTGCAGTAGACAGCATAAAACTTTGTATCTTCGGGTCAATTTCGCGACAGATGAATTTATACCGCTTCTTTGTGTGAAAGTGTCTGCGCTTCGCCCATAAATCCATTGGTTCAGATTCCCGACTTCTTCAAGAAGTCGGGAATCTTGTTGTTCACAATTTCGCGACAGATGAATTTATACCGCTTCCTAAACATCAACTACGTATAAAAATTTTGCCTTCCTCCTTAAGGACCGTATTTTCTCATAATTTTGTTTCTAACTAAATAATTAAATTTTTATAAATTTTTATATTTTCTCTATCTAATATTAGATGTTTGCGATATTCTATATAACATTTAATAGAGTGTGTATAAGTCAATCTCACTGCACAGTTTGCCTTTGGGCAAAAATCTTCAAAAAGGCTCCGGTCATATAAATTTGTTAAAACTTGCATACATTATGGTGGAAAAACAAATAACGTTTTGCATATATCGCTCAAAAGTGTTATTTGTGCAAAAGACAGGACAAGACTTGTTTGAGATCAGTTTAGAATAATGGCTTGTACGGGCGAAACTTACCTGGCTTTGTGGGGATTACCGTACAAAACCGAATTTAATGATCACCCAATTGAGTAAGTTATGATATAGTTAAAAAGTTAAGACTTGCTTTGCCAAAGAAAAAGGCTCTACGCGTCGTCAAAAATTCCGGAACGGAAAGCAGTTTTGATCAAGCATTTACTAAACCAAATCTGAATTTAATCGAGGTTATGAGTAAGCAGCAAGTAATTCACCCAATGGTGAAGTTGCAGCGTAATGTGAGTTCACTCGTAGATTCTAATATTATCAAGCCCACGGATAGCATTTGGAAAATCGCTTTGCTGTTCGGAAACGACTGGCAACACTGGAAGCAAGAACTGCTAGACTTTGGGTTTAGCATGCAAGATCCAGTCAGCGAATTGCTAGCTGTGGAAGCTTGGGATGAAGAATAGGCAGTAGCAAACAGGTTACAGCTGACAGCTGAAGTGGCAATAGGGGATAGGTGATAGGTTACAGGTTACAGATAAAAGGTTCAAGCTTTTGTGTGTCGCCTCTAGTTTCTAGCTTATCCCCTCTGCCTTGTCACCTATTCCCTGTTCCCCTATTCCCTAAACTTGGCACGCAGCCAAAGCCTGTGCTAATTCCTTAGCCGTTTGGTAGCGATCGCGTGCCAGAGGTTCTGTAGCGCGGTCAATCACCTCGCGCAACTGCGGAGTAATAGTGGGAACATTGGCCACTTCAAAGCGAAAACTGCGTCCCCTCTGGCGATAGAACTTAAATGGGCTTTCGCCAGTCAGCAGAAAAATAAGCGTTGGTCCAATGGCATATAAATCGGATTGAGTCAGAGGTTGTCCCCGTTCTTGTTCGGGGGCACAATAACCCTCTGCACCAATACGAGTTCCAGGTGCGGTGCCAATCTCTTTCACCGCCCCAAAATCCAGCATCACTATGCGATTATTAGAATTTCGCACCATGAGGTTAGCGGGTTTAATATCGCGGTGGATCAGTGGTGGTTCTTTGCTATGGAGATAGTCCAAAATATCGCAGGTTTGAATCATCCAATTAACCGCTAAATTTGGCGTAACTGGTCCTTTTAAATAAATAAGTTTTTCTAAATCTTGACCGTGGACTAATTCCATCGCCAAATATTTCTTGCCACCTTCAACAAAGAAGTCGTAATACTTAGGAATTCCAACATGGCTGAGGGATTTGAGAGTATTTGCTTCTCGTTCAAATAATTCTTGTGCCTTGGCAATTTTCGCCATATCAGCATTCATCTGCTTGAGCACCAGCAGTTGTGCGTGTCCGGCAATTTTTCCTTGTTTATCCCAAGCGAGATAGGTAGTCCCCATACCTCCCTGTCCCAGAATTTGCAAGACCTGATATTGACGAATCGTCTGTATCACCGACAGAGGTTCACCGCAGTGGATGCAAAACAAATTGTTAGGCGAATTTCCTTGGTGCGTGCAAGTGTTGGGTGAGGCGGTGGGAGAATATTGTGGAGCAGTTTGCTGGTCAATTTGGAATTTCAATATGGGACCGCCCTGTGCCAGTTGCAGCAGGGAATTATCTGGCAAAAAAGCCTGAGTCACCAAGACGCCATTGAGAAAAGTACCATTTATGCCTTGACTAATCACCTGCCAAGAACCGCCATTTTTATCAGAACTGATTTGTTTGAGTTCTAAATGATACCGCGAAACCAAAGTGTCACTTAAAACAACGTCATTATCTGCCGAACGACCAATCCGTATAATGGACTCGTCGTCAAAGTGCCACTGCCTAAGAGGTGTTTTTTGTTGCGGTTCTAACAGGGTCAGCGTGACCATAGACGATTTTTGATTAGGGATTAAGGAGATGAGCGTAGACAGCCAAGCGAGTATTGAGAAAGACTAACCATTATTCATTTACTTGCTCATCCTCCTTAAATAAATCCCTAATCTAAAATTGATTGCTGTTGTTCTAAATGCGGGCGGACTTTTGCCCGGATAACTACAGCAGTAATATTGTCATGACCATTGTAATGGTTTGCCAAATCAATTAAAGCTTGAACGCCACTTTCCAAATTGGCACTAGAACTTAGCAGAGGCGCTAAGTGAGTTTGCCAATGAATTTTCAACAAATCATTATCTGACAAACCATCCGAAGCAAGAACAAAAAGGGAATCTTCATTTATCTCCAAAAACTGTACATCGGGAATAATCAAGTGTTCATCGCGAGGACCAAGGGCTTGGGTAAGTTGGTAAGCATCAGGGCGCGAGTATGCCACACTAGGTTCCACACCCCGAGAAATTTCCCGTTGACCAACTTCATGGTCTACCGTGATTTGTTCCAGTCCTCTTTTGGGAGTCACCCGGTAGAGACGACTATCTCCCACATGAGCCACCACGACATGAGTATCTTGGATTAAAACCATAATGAGGGTGGTACCCATGCGCCCAACCCCAGAACGGGAATCTTGTTGATTGACATCGAAAATGGCTTGATTAGCTTGCCGTACCGCTTCTCGGATATCATCTTCTGTGGGCAGTTGGTCAGAAGTCCAGTGGGTTTGAAAGTACTGGCGCAAAGAACTGACAGCTAAGGCACTAGCAACCTCCCCACCAGCGTGTCCGCCCATTCCATCGCACAGAACATACAAACCACGCGCTTGCAAAGTACGGCTGTTGGGCAATTCTAACTTATGAATTTTTGTTTCAATACCAAAGTAATCTTCGTTATGGTCACGTTGACGTCCTACATCAGTAAGCCCTGCATTTTCCAAACTTACTAACTGCATCGGCAGAACAAGTGTGGGCATATCATCGGTTTTCAATTCAGTGTCATCCTCTGGCTCATCTAATTGCAAGACAGTGGGCGTAGCGGTACTGTAGGGCATTGTTCGGGTGATTGGAACACTTGTGGAATTGCCTTGCAATTCAGAGGCTATAGCTTCCAAACGTGATTGCAGCTCCACGAGCGTTTGGATCTTTCCGAGTTCCAACTCTCCTATAAGGTGTAAAATAGAGCCAAATTGAGTGCGTTGAGACTGTCTAAAAAGCGCTTGCCAAACTCGTCCTAAAATTTGGACTGTAAAGGGCTGTGCTTCTAGCTGTGGTTCTAAATCTTCTGATAACTCAGCAGCCGATGGGTTACCTGGTAATTCTACATACAAGCGCTGTAGTGCTAGCGACAGGTCTTCATCGAGTCGGAGATTCCCCAACTCCCACAGACTTTGACGGCACTTTACTGTTTCCAGCACCGCCCATAGTTGGGTCATCTGGTAAAAAAAGTGTACAATTTGTAGCGAACTTGTCGTATCTTCTCGCCACAGTTCAAGTAATTTTTGCCAGTTTGAGCGGTCTTCGATCAGTATCACCTGTATATTTTCATCCTGCCAAGCATCATGAATCGGCGGTATTCCCAAATGGCACCAGGATTGTAATGCAATATAAGGTTTAGCGAGACTGGGAATTTTCTGCTCCCCCACTGATGGCGTTGCTAACCCCTGTTGCTCATTTGCTAGCATGACCTCAAGGAGCGACAGTTGGTATGGTTGGCAATCTAGAACCCTAACGCACACCTCAGTATTAGCAGCAATTTCCCCTAAGGCTGGTAGCGGTTCTAGCAGTTGATAGCGCTTCTGTGGGTCTAGATACGACCCTACCGACAGAGGGGAAGTGGAGGGAAGAGGGGATAAGGAGGATGAGGAGGATGAGGAGGATGAGGAGGATAAGAAGGATGAGGAAGAAAATATTGCTTCCCTATCTCCCCTATTTTCCCCAGCCGCAAAAGTTCCTTCCTGAGTAATAATTGCCCACAGAACTGTTCCGCATTCTGCGCCACAGTTATCACATCGTTGTGCATTCAAAGCCACATAAGTACTGCACTCTGGACAGACCTTTTGGGTCAGAGAAGCGCCACAGTTTTGACAAAATTTGTTGGTATTGGGGTTTTCAAAGTTACACTGAGGGCAAATCAGCATTGTGGAAGTTCCTTAATTCCCGATCCAAGGTGCTTCTAGCCACTAGAATCCAAAAGTGCCATATTTGTTAGCACCTGCCTACAGTAGACCGACAAAATATTGTGGTTCATCTGGCGAATTTTGGTGGCAGTCTTAATTGTTACGCATATTAACGATAGATTTCAGATACGGCAACATATCTCCTCACAATAAATTGCCATTAAAGCTAGACTTTGTGGCATATTCCAACACATATCTTTAGGTTTAGGAAATTTAGGGCGTGGGGAGATAAGGCAGATAATAAAGTCAAAAAAATCACATCTGTCACATCTGTCACATTTGTCTTATTCTCTTTCTCTTCCTCATCTTTCCAATCACCCCTCAAGCAGCAGAGGGAGTTGAATAGCCAAGCAAGCGCTATAAGACCGACTTTCAACTTCCATTGTTCCTTCTATGTAGTTTGTATGTTTTTGTATCAGTGTCACTCCTCATCCTGTGCTTGCTTGTCTCCAAGAGTCATTACTAAGAATCTGGTAAAATTTTTCAAAAATACTTAATAATTGAGCCGCAGCAATTTCTACACCCCTACACCTCGTTTCTGGGAACTACGCGCCTCGACCTGCAAAAGCTAAATCAAGTAACAATTTGAGTTCACGAGGAGTCAAATCACGCCATTGACCTGGTTGGAGACCATCTAAATGTAGGTGAGCGATCGCTACCCTAATGAGGCGCAAAGTCGGAAATCCTACAGCCGCTGTCATTCGCCGTACCTGACGATTTTTCCCCTCTGTTAAAGTCATTTCCAACCACGCTGTCGGCACATTTTTGCGAAATCTAATCGGCGGATCCCGTTCTGGTAAAGAAGGTGTTGGTAATAGCTGCACCAAGGCTGGTCGAGTCCGGTAATCTTGAATTATCACACCTTCTTGCAGCTGCGTCAAAGCCGCAGCATCAGGAATTCGTTCCACCTGTACCCAGTAAGTACGTTCGTGTCCAAACCGGGGATGCGAGAGGCGATGTTGCAATTGTCCGTGGTTAGTCAACAGGAGTAACCCTTCACTGTCCCAATCTAAACGCCCCACAGGATACACATCAGGAACCTCGATGTAATCTTTCAAGGTGCTGCGTGTTGGCGAGTCTTTTGTAAATTGGCTTAGGACGCCATAAGGTTTATAAAACAGAATATATCGATAGTCAATAGTCATTAGTCATTAGTCATTAGTCATTAGTCATTAGTTATTGCTTCCCAGATCCCCATCTCCCCATCTCCCCTTGTTTGCAGCTTACCAGAGCTTAAGGGCGATCGCGATTCGGGGCAGTGGCAAAGCCAATCGCCCTCTACCATCCCTAAATCTCAGCTTCCCCCTGAGTGCTTTAATAATTAAAAGTTTGTAGTGAGGGCTAAAGCCCCACTTTAAGGGCTGAAGCCCTCACTACGAAGTAATTTCCATATTTTTTACATTGGTTAACATAGTTTGAGTTATTCTCACCGACCTGACTTGAAAATACAACTCAGAACTCCGCAGCTAGGAATGCAGAAGAAAGAATAAATTTTCATCTGTCCTGGTGAAGCAGCGCTGCAGGAGGAGCGCTAGCCATGCAGGCGGGTTTCCCACGCCCAGGTGACTGGCGTTGGTTTCCCGACAGCCAGGCGACTGCTGAACCCGAAGGGTGTAAGCAGTTCATGATGGCTACTTATAAGCTTTTGAAGTATAAGCTTTTCAACGTCACCTCTGTGCGGGTATTTACTTACTATATGTAGCCAATTTATAACAAAATGACTTTGCACTCTACCTTCTGCTTAACCAACCCCTCCACCTCACTTTCTTCATAATTTGTCAACTTCTTGCTTGCACCCACAACGAAGGTGGTAAAATCAATTCCCATGCTAGGGGTGCCTGCATAGGCTGAGATTACACCCTTAACACCTGAATCCGGGTAATACCGGCGGAGGGAAGCTGTTTATCGAGGAAAGCAAATATGCGGACAGAATGGGTCGCCAAGCGGCATGGGCAGAGTAATGTTACTCAAATGCATTATGCCCGTCAGGGTGTCATCACCGAAGAAATCCATTACGTTGCTCAGCGGGAAAACCTTCCCGTTGAGCTCGTTAGAGACGAAGTAGCACGGGGACGGATGATTATCCCTGCTAACATCAACCACACGAACTTGGAGCCAATGTGTATTGGTATCGCCTCCAAGTGTAAGGTAAATGCTAATATTGGCGCGAGTCCTAACTCTTCCAATCTTGATGAAGAGGTTGCAAAGCTGAACTTAGCGGTGAAGTATGGCGCTGATACCGTAATGGACTTGTCCACTGGTGGCGGTAACTTGGATGAAATTCGTACTGCTATTATCAAAGCTTCACCAGTACCAATTGGCACAGTACCAGTTTACCAAGCTTTAGAAAGTGTCCACGGCAACATTGAAAAGCTGACACCAGATGATTTTCTTCATGTTATCGAGAAACACGCCCAGCAGGGTGTCGATTACATGACTATCCACGCCGGGATTTTAATTGAGCATTTGCCCTTAGTGAGAAGTCGCATCACTGGCATTGTGTCTCGCGGTGGCGGCATTCTGGCAAGATGGATGCTACACCATCACAAGCAAAACCCGCTTTATACGCACTTGCGCGACATCATTGAAATTTTTAAGAAATACGATGTCTCCTTCAGTTATGGTGACTCCCTGCGTCCTGGTTGTACCCATGATGCTTCTGATGAAGCACAATTAGCTGAACTTAAAACTCTCGGAAAACTCACTCGCAAAGCTTGGGAGCATGACGTACAGGTCATGGTAGAAGGTCCTGGACACGTCCCGATGGACCAAATTGAGTTCAACGTCAAAAAGCAGATGGAAGAGTGTTCTGAAGCTCCTTTCTACGTGCTAGGACCATTGGTAACGGACATCGCCCCCGGTTACGACCACATCACTTCCGCAATTGGGGCAGCAATGGCTGGCTGGTACGGTACTGCCATGCTATGCTACGTCACACCGAAAGAACACTTAGGCTTGCCCAATTCCGAAGACGTACGCAACGGTTTGATTGCCTACAAAATAGCAGCTCACGCAGCAGATATTGCCAGACACCGCCCAGGCGCAAGAGACAGAGACGATGAACTGTCTACTGCGCGTTACAACTTCGACTGGAACCGTCAGTTTGAATTATCACTCGACCCCGAAAGAGCGAGGGAATATCACGATGAAACTTTACCAGCAGACATTTACAAAACTGCTGAGTTTTGTTCGATGTGCGGTCCCAAGTTCTGCCCAATGCAAACCAAAGTTGATGCTGATGCACTGACAGAACTCGAGAAGTTCTTGGCGAAGGACAAGGAAGTGGTAACTCAAAGTTAAGAATTGCCTATTGGGTGGTAGTGAACTACCTACACTCCCGCAAGCGGTGAGTGTAGGCTTCCCAATTCATTGGGGATTGCCTCGGTCTTTTGTGGATTTTTTACGTCCAGAAGACTTTGGTCTTACATCCCCTCGGTGGGCAGAAGCGCTAGTTCCTAACGCCCATAATCGCAAACCTTCATTTCTGATATTTATGGCAGCATTGATGTCTCTATCATGCTGTTTCTGACAATGTGGACAATCTACAAACCTAATAGCCAATGAATCATAACCATTTTGTAACATTGGGATTGGTAGTAGAGTCTGACTACAAAGTTGAGAAGATGGAAAGAAGCGATTTATTTCAAGATAAGTATGCCCAAATCTCTCAGCCTTGTATTTCAGCATGGTTAAAAACATTCCCCAACCTTGGTCACTAATAGCTTTTGCAAGGTTAGGATTTTTCACCATGTTCTTGACTGCCAAATCTTCTACACAAATCACTTGGTTTTCGTATGCCCGGACTGCGAGATAGCTTGTGTAGAAAATCCTCTCTGACTCTAGCTAGAATGCTCGTAACTTTTGCTACTAACTGTTTAGCCTTACGACGCTTGTTAGATGTTTTGTCGGTTTTCCTAGATAATTTCTTTTGTTTACGTTTTCTATTCTTCTCTAACTTTGCTAGTCGCTTCTTAGGTAGATCATATTTTGAACCGTCAGAAGTTACAGCGAAATTTTTCAATCCAAGGTCTATCCCAATAGCCTCGTTAACGGCAACTACTGGCTCATCCTCTTGATTGAATAGAACAGATGCATAATATCTACCATCTGCATTTTTCGATATGGTTACAGTTGTGAATTTTGCATCTGGTAGATATGAGTGAAACACGGCTTTAACCATCCCCAAATTACCAGGAAACTTAATGACAGAATCCTGTGGCATAAGTTTTACGTTTTGAGGATATTGAATCGATTGTTTACCATGTTTAGACTTGAAATTGGGATATTTAGCGCGTCCTTCAAAGAAGTTGACGAATGCGCTAGAAAGATTAAAAGTTACTCGTTGCAATACCTGACTATATGCAAGCCCTAACCATTCATATTCTTTCTTTAACCCTGGCAATAACTTGTCCATCGCAGCCTTGGAAAGCCCTTTCCCTGTTTCTTTATACGCTGTGGTTGTAGCATTTAGCATATAGTTCCACAACCAACGAGTATTGCCAAAACATTGAGCTAGATAAGACTCTTGCTCATTAGTAGGATAGATTCTGACTTTGACTGCTCTGTACATGGTGAGTCCAGTTGGCGGTGTCGGTTTCCGTCCCGCCAAACTGGCGAACCCGGAGGGTATCGACCTTTTACCGTGTATCAAAATTCATGATAACACAAAAACTTGCAGCAAGTCTAAATATACAAATCTGTTCGTTTCCGACCTGTTCTCCTCCCTCGCCGTTGACTGCTTGGTCGGAGAACCGTCGTCAACTCACAAAGCAATTCATGAGGACAGTACTGCAGGAGGGTTTCCCTCCGTAGGTAACTGTCCGTCCTCACGCTCCCCTATGCCTTTGGCACGCTACGCGAACGGGTGAGACGTGAGCCTTCTTGCTGTTTTAGGTAAGCGATCGCTTACTACTAACCCATGATCCATTACCTACTTCGCTGTTCCTATTTGTCGATATCGCTGTTGAATCTCGTCAATTTGAAACACCGCCTCAAACTGCAACCCGGCTTGTTGGTAAAACTCTGCTCCACCTTGCTGGCGATCTACTAGTGCAATGACTTGATTGACGCTATAACCTGCTGCTCTTAGCCGTTCTACTGCTTTCATAGCAGATTGTCCAGTGGTGACGACATCTTCCAAAACGACGATTTTTGCACCTTCGGGCAAACTGGGACCTTCAATATATGCCTTCGTACCGTATCCTTTCGCCTCTTTGCGAACAATCAGCGCCGGAATCGGTCGGTTTTCGTAAGTAGAAACGACACTCACTGCTGTCACAATTGGATCAGCGCCCAGTGTTAACCCAGCAACAGCTTGGGTATCCAAAGGGAGCAGTGATAGAAGAATACGACCAATTGCCAAAGCACCTTGAGGATGCAGTGTTACCTGCTTGCCATTGATATAGTAAGAACTAGGCTGTCCGGAAGACAGGACAAAATCACCTTCTTGATATGCTAGTTGACAAAATAAATCTAGTAAGTGTTGGCGCAGGGTTACTAAATCACTAGTAGCTGCCCAGACACTAGAGTTCGTAAGGCTTTCCGCTTGATACGTCATTAGAACTGGTAAAAATTTATGCTACACAAAAGGTTGAACTCACGAAAACAGTGCTGAGGTACTGAGAAAGTCCTAACCAATGAGTCCTCAGTGTTCAGTGGAAATCGACTCAGCACTTTTATGGGAGTTCTGAAATCCAGCATAAGTCAAGATTAGCCTAAATACTTGAGGAGCAATGAATATGGGTATAAAATTCAAAGCCATAGGTGGTTTATTGCTATTGGTAGCTACTATAAGTTTTCCAGCAGTTGGAGTAGCCCAAGCGCAAACACCCAATTATGAAACACCGAATGAGGTGTTTGAACGTGCTTTTTTTAGAAACGACCCCAATTTTTATGGAAGTCAGACTTTGAAAAGTCAAATTAACGAAATACTTGGATCTGGTTCTATTTTGCGCAACTCATTTCCGGAAAATAAAATTGCGCGAGATGCTGAGTTAGTTAACATTGTGTATCGCGATGTCCTAAATCAGCAGGTTGGTCATGATCAATACATTCGTACCCGGGATTTACCAAATCCTTACAACTCGTCACTACTCGCCTCTCCTCGCATGAATGCGAATCAACCTAAAGGAGGAACTCAGTTCCAATTTGAAGCTGCACCATCTCGGTGAAAGCAAAGAAAAAAGAAGCAATACAAGGGATTTCCAACAAAAATTATCCATCTTGTGGGATGAGGCGGACAGCTTGCCTCTCGTATCGTCTGCCTTTACAAGAGGTTGTTGGATAATTTTTTATTTGAAAGTCCCTAAAACCAGATTCTTTCTTATTTCTTTTATTTTCTTTGTTCATGATTAGTCCAGGGTGCAGGAGTTGAACCTGCCTAACGCGAATTATGAGTTCGCTGCCTCAACCGCTCGGCCAACCCTGGTCGAGAATCAATTGTAGCGTAAGTTCACACAGTTTGACAATCTAAGATATCAGATCTAATTTTTAGACTACACCTTTGAGGACGCGATAGTGCAGACTAATATTGATTAAGTTCCTCTAGGAATTAAAGTAAACAGCTTCGATACTTTTAAATAGACCAGCATTCTTGTGCAATGGCTTGGCGACAATGAAACTAAATTCTACTGTACTTCTAACTCTGATTTTGTTAATCCTGATGTTGGGATCTGGTTCTGTGAGTGCGTTTTGGGGATTTACTTTGGGAAGTGCAGCACTCAAAGGCGTCACATCGCCAGATGCTCGTCCCACAAATAAATTTGCCAGCAGTAAATCAGCGAAGGAGCAACATACAGGGCTTGCTCTACTTAAGGAAGATGAAATCTTGAAAATTGTCAAATCACGCATTGAGGGCAAAACCAAGGCTGCTAAATCAAAGAAACAAGACGACGATGACGAGGAGACAAACAACAGCAAGAAGAAGCGAGAGGAAAAACCCTTGCAAGTGGCTGAAGAAGAAAAGCCTCAAGCAGGATTTCCCATTAACAGTGAAAGCGAGGGTGTCAGCATTTCCGTGCAATCTGCTCGCTTTTCTGGTGGTGCTTTGCTGTTAAAAGTAAAAATGCAAAACAAAGGTAAAGATTCTGTGCGCTTCCTATATAGTTTTTTGGATGTCTCTGATGACAAAGGACGGACTTTGAGCGCTAGCACAGAGGGCTTACCATCAGAATTGCCAGCAAATGGACCTAGTTATTCTGGCACGGTGAGCATTCCTACGGCTTTACTTGATGATGTCAACCGCGTTTCTCTTGCTCTGACAGATTATCCCGCTCAAAGACTGCGGCTAGAAGTGTCAAATATTCCTGTAGAAAGGTAGGTTGGAGCATTGAGAGATTGGGTACTGGTTAGTGGTGAGCCAGTGACGGGTACGCAGGGGGTTTCCACGCCACTTCCTTCAACGGGGGGAACCCCCGCAACGGAGTGGCTCCCCGTGAGCAACTGGCTCACCCCAAGGGTTAGTAATCAATGGTTATCAGTCAAGGAAAATCAACTAACAGCTAATAACCAACAACTAACTATTTCCAATCCAAAATTCCCAGACTATTTTTCCATTTGGGGGCATCAGTATTACACGAGCTTTGACAGTGAGTGGTTTTTCTAGCTTAAGTTTGACAGATGTAGGGCTGCGATTGTTGTCAGTGCTACTGCTGATTGCTATCAATGCCTTTTTTGTGACAGCAGAGTTTTCTATGGTGACAGTGCGGCGATCGCGCATTCATCAGCTTGTGCAGGCTGGTGATCTTCAGGCGATCGCCGTTGAGGTGCTGCAACGCAGTATTGATCGATTGCTATCTACAACTCAATTGGGCATTACCCTTTCTAGTTTGGCATTAGGGTGGATTGGAGAAGGTACGATAGTTGTGCTCTTTAAAGCATCGCTACTATTTTTACCTTTACCTAAAGGAATGAGTACAGTTATCGCTCATTCTTTCTCAATCCCGATCACCTTTTTTTTCATAGCCTATTTGCAAATAGTTTTGGGAGAACTTTGTCCTAAATCAGTAGCTATGCTGTATTCAGAACAGCTGGCAAGGTTTTTGGGACCGTCGGTCAGAGCAACTGTCAGATTTTTTAGCCCCTTTATTTGGATTCTCAACCAATCAACTCGCTGGCTGTTGCGACTTTTTCGTATCGAATACGCTGGTCAAAGCTGGAGATCACCTGTTACACCTGAAGAATTACAACTGATTATTTCCACAGAACGTGAATCGATTGGCTTGCAGGCAAAAGAGAGAGAATTGCTCAAAAAGGTCTTTGAGTTTGGCTACCAGACAGTTCAAGCAGTCATGGTTCCTCGTACCAGCATTGTAGCGTTGCCAAAAGTCGCCACCTTCCAGACTTTTCTTGCAGAAATGGTAGCTACAGGTCACTCTTGCTACCCTGTTATTGGAGAATCTTTGGACGATATTCGTGGCATTCTTTACTTCAAAGACTTGGCAAAACCCTTGGCTATGGGCAAACTGACTTTAGAAACACAAATCCAGCCGTGGATGCGTCCTGCAAGGTTTGTGCCAGAACATACCGTCTTAAACGAGATCTTGCCAATGATGCAGCGAGAGCAACCAACTATGGTGATGGTGGTAGATGAATTTGGTGGTACTGTAGGACTGGTCACCATCCAAGACATTATCGCTCAAATTATCGGCAACCTAGGCGAACCAGACGGTACTAACGACCTGCTGATCAAGATTTTAGACGAGCAGATTTTTCTCGTGCAGGCGCAGATCAACTTAGAAGACCTCAATGAGGTTTTGCATCTTAATTTGCCCTTAAAGAAAGAATACCAAACTTTAGGGGGCTTCTTACTTTACCAGTTGCAGAAAGTTCCCCCGCTTGGCGAAACCTTTTGCTATGAAAATCTAGAATTCACAGTCGTGTCAGTCAGTGGACCGCGCTTGCACCAGATTCAAGTGCGACGGTTGGAGGAGGAGTAGAGGGAGAGGAAGACGCAAAAGAAGATTTGTATTACATATACTACAATAATTGTGGAGATGATTTTCACGCCGGGAGTATTACTAATGCCAGGAGTCATCGAATCATATATCCACACTGGAAATCGCGTTGGGGTGTTGGTGGAGGTTAACTGCGAAACTGAGTGGACTGCCCGAACTTCAGAACTGAGAGATTTGGCAAAAAACATTGCAATGCAAGTTGCTGCTTGCCCAAATGTCAAGTACATAAAAGCGAGCGATATTCCGGCGGACGTTGTCGAGAAAGAAAAAGCAATTGAAATGACTCGGGACGATTTAAGCGGCAAGCAAGACTTTATTACGGAAAAGATTGTTCAAGGGCGGATTGAAAAGCACACTCAGGAAATGTGTTTGCTGGCTCAACCCTACATCCGGGATCAAAGCATTACAGTGGCGGATTTAATAAAGCTATGCATCGCTCAATTAGGTGAAAACATTCAGGTTCGTCGTTTTGTTCGCTTTATACTCGATGAGTCTACGAATCCACCTCCACCAAGTTCCGGTAGCGGTATTAAGCGCAAGCCTTTGCCAAATCCGCCTGATCCACTAGCAGCAGAGGCTGAGCTTGAGTAGATGTAGCGACCAAGCAGGTGTTGCGCGTTAAAACGGTTAACACTTCATGTTAAGATCTCTTGCCTTACCGCTCCTAAAAACCTATGCAAATCTATACAACAGCTTGAAAAGCTTGTGTGAGCAGATATGTATGTTTTTGGGTTCTTAATGGGTCTACCACTAAAGGCATAAACGGCAATGCCTTTATTCCCTGGCTGAAAGCATTACTGATTACTTTGCGAATTATATTCATGCTGCCGTTAACGTCAGCATTTATTAGCTGTTTTTTAGCAGTACGATACAAGCCACGCTTGACACGATAACCTGAGAATTTAGGCTCTTTTTTCACTTGGGCGTAAACAGGAATTTTATCATTATCTAAAGCACTTGCTTTTGAGGTATATGACTCTTCTGTTACGACAACTTTGATACCTACTAACTCAGCTTTGTAAGTGAGCATTCCAACGAGAGTGGTATGAGGAATGTTAACAAATTGCTGATTATTTTTCTTACCTAACTTAATACCATTTTTGATTCCATCATTTTTACCAATAATCAAAGTACCTACGGAATTGCTAACACACCAATCAATTACCCGGCGGGTGCTAGTGTGAAGATAGTTATCAACACGGCAATTTCGCTTATGAGTAATTTGTTTAATTTTAGTGGTGGCTTCAACCGATTGGTATTGAGCGCGTATGAGTGTTATAGAAGGTATTAATCGCTTTTAATGGCTTGCCTGTTACCAACAGAGGCTTAACACCTGGTTGGTTAGTGGTTACAGCCATCAAATTGTTAAGACCTAAATCTACACCAGCAACGCCTGTATTGTTTGTATGCTGAGGTTGATGACGAGTGTAAACTACTTCTATGACATAACAACAAGATGACGGAATAATCCTAACTTCTGCAATATCTAAAGCCTTTGTAGGGAATTCAATATTAGACATTGACAGCTTACAAATTCCCCTCGCCAATAACTTTTTGGCAATGGACTCTTTGCCTGGATAAGGCAGAATGTTTCTACATGGGCGTTTTGTGTTTATAACCTGGTATCCGTGGTTTGCCTACAAACTTAGACGGATTTTTGTAATAAGCTTTTTCTGCCTTTATAAATGTTGTCCAAGCTTGCTCAAGCCTCCGGATGATCTGTTTACTTACTTTAGTAGGCAGTACCTGATAATCAACTAAATTTTTAGTGGCATGGTACAGAGAATTAAAATCTAATTTTGCACCATTAGCAAAGAAGTGCTGACGACAGATGTAATTAGCAGCATTCCATAAATTCTTAGATAGAAATGCTAGTTTGTCACATTCTTGCCAGTGCTTATGCTGTCTATCAATTACGTGACGTTCTACTAATTGCATGACACGACGTTTTAACTACTATAATAGAGTAGTTAAAATGAAAAAGGTTGTCAACTATGCCGAAAAGAAAATCAGAGAAATTATGGCAAAATGCCCACCCGGAAAAAGTCAAAGAATATCAACAAAATTACCTTAAAGACAAAACCCAAGCCACCGTGGTGATCGATGGTTGGGTTGTAGAAGAGATAGATAAGGTAAAACCGCCTGAAATGACCTACAGTAGATGGGTTCGGGAATTTTTACAGCAATGGGCAGCCGAGCTGCGTCAAACGCCCTAAAAAACCAAATATCTGTACAAACTGTCGAGCTTTGTAGAGATATGGGGAGATATTAGCTAACAGTTACTAACCCCTACACAGCGTAAGCCAGAGGATCTTTCAATCCCAGTTCCGCAAAAGCAGCAAGACGCAAGCGGCAAGCATCACAGACACCGCAAGCAACATCGCCTCCTGCATAGCAAGACCATGTGAGTTCCCAAGGAACTCCCAGCTTGTTGCCAAGTTGGATAATTTCAGTTTTCTTTAAATGAATCAGCGGTGTGACAATCGAGATAGGTTCCCCTGAACGTCCTTGTTTTGTTCCTAAACGAAACACCTCCTGCATTGCCTGGATATAATCAGGGCGACAATCAGGATAGCCAGAGTAATCTAAGGCGTTAACACCAATGTAAATACGTTGTGCGGCAATAGTTTCGGCGTAGGCAAGGGCAAAGCTTAAAAAGATGGTATTACGAGCAGGAACATAGGTGACAGGGATAGTTTGAGACATTTCCTCTAGCTCACGCTTTTGGGGTAAATCAATAGCGTCATCCGTAAGTGCCGAACCGCCCCATTGTCTTAAATCAAACCTTACCACTTGATGGTCTACTACGTCAGCTTTTTGAGCGATCGCCAAAGCTGAGCTTAACTCTCGCCGATGTCGCTGTTGGTAATCAAAGCAGATGGTATAGCACTCACAACCATCAGCTTGCGCTTGGTAAAGAACTGTGGAAGAATCTAATCCACCAGACAGTAGAATGACAGCTTTCATACTAAGTAGTTTTTATTTAAACAAAGTCATTTACAAAAACAGGGTGTGAAAGAGCGTTTCGGCTGCGGAGGTGTGCTTTGTTGAGGAGGACAGCGCCCCTTCGGGGTTCGCCAGTTCCCGCTTGTTGGGAGACCCGCCTAAGCCCTGCGGGCAGGCTGCGCCAACAGGACTGGTCTCACCAGTCGCCTGGGTCGGGAAACCCCTTCGGGTTCGCCAGTCGCCTACGGAGGGAGACCCTCCTGCAGCGCTGGTCTCACCTCCTGCAGCGCTGGCTCACCGTGCTTATGCGTGAAGCGTATACGGAGGATTCGCCCGAGGCGCGTGCAACTGGCGTGCGACTGGGATGATGTTCTGTCGAAAAATGTCCTGCCTACACCCTACACCTTGATGTAGATTTTGCTTTCAGTAATTATTTTTTTTGTGAAACAAAGAGAACTTTATTAACGTCTTAGTTATTTCTTAGAGTTCATAAAAAAACTCATTATAGTTTTTGTAAAGTGTAAAAAAAACATCAATTTGAACAGAACACATAAAAGTGACCTAGATGACGGGAACTCACAAGAAACTTTGAAATTCTTCATAAATAGAACCTCTATGTTACCATCTGGATGGTTTTAGACGCATGGTGATTGGCAATTGAGTATCAAAGCCAATGACCGTAGCGTCTCTATATTTGGTGGTTGAGGAGTGAATAAGAGTGCAAAATAGAAGCATGTTGTCAGTAGGGGAACAAAATGGTCAAGTACAGCGCAACCATCCACGACCGATCCGCATAGGCGTGATTGGGGTGGGTAATATGGGACAGCATCATGTCCGCGTATTGAGTTCGATGAAAGACGTTGAACTGGTCGGTGTAGCAGATATTAATGTCGAGCGAGGGTTGGAAACTGCTAGCAAATATAAAGTCCGCTTTTTTGAAGATTATTGCGACCTGCTGCCTCATGTAGACGCAGTTTGCGTTGCTGTCCCTACCCGCTTGCATTACGCCGTGGGCATTAACTGTCTTTTGGCAGGAATTCATGTTTTGATTGAAAAGCCAATTGCAGCAAGTATATCTGAAGCAGAATCGCTAGTAAATGCTGCTGCCGAAACTGGATGTATCCTACAAGTAGGTCATATAGAACGGTTTAGTCCAGCATTTCAAGAATTGAGCAAGGTGTTGAAAACTGAAGAAGTGCTGGCGCTAGAGGCACATCGCATGAGTCCGTACTCAAGTCGGGCAAACGATGTCTCAGTTGTCTTGGATTTAATGATTCACGACATTGACCTACTTTTGGAATTAGCCGGAGCACCAGTAGAGAAGTTAACAGCTAGTGGTAATCGCACTTTGGACTCTGGTTATTTAGATTATGTGACTGCTACCTTGGGATTTGCCAATGGTATTGTTGCTACTGTGACTGCCAGCAAAATTACCCACTGCAAAATCCGCCGCATTGTTGCCCATTGTAAAAACTCGTTTACTGAAGCAGATTTTCTCAGAAATGAAATTTTGGTTCACCGACATACCAATGACTACCGACAAGCATTGTACAAGCAGGATGGTGTGATTGAAAGAGTTTGTACGAGCAACACTGACAAACTAGGTGCAGAATTGGAGCATTTTGTCAACTGCGTGCGCGGTGGGAATCAACCTTCCGTCGGTGGTGAACAAGCGCTCAAAGCCCTAAGATTGGCAAGTTTAATCGAGCAAATGGCTCTAGAAGACCGTGTTTGGAACCCATTAGATTGGCAATCTGAACCAACAAGAGTGCAATCATTGACACCTACTGTTTAAGGGTATAAGGAATAGGGTACATAACGGGAGAAAGGGATAGATTGTAGGGGACAAGAAAAGAAAACTTTTTTGTGACCTACAACCTGTCACCTCTCTTGTGCAACCTATACCTTGTTCCCTATTCGTTTTATAAAGTGTTTCTTTTAACAAGATTAGTGAAAAAGTATCGGATAATGCTTATTTAATATAGTAATAACTATAACTTAGCAACAAACTTCTGTAGTAACTTCAGGAATGACTTAATGATAGATACGGATTGGATAAAACAGATTATCGAATCCCTAGGCTATTGGGGAATCGCCTTTCTCATGTTCCTCGAAAACCTATTTCCTCCCATTCCTTCAGAACTGATAATGCCCTTGGCAGGATATACATCAAATCTGCCAGGGGCTAAACTTAATGTCATAGGAGTCTTTTTTGCCGGACTACTCGGTTCTGTACTAGGCGCACTTGTTTGGTACTACCCCGGTAAAATTTTGGGGGAAAAGCGCTTGCGAGCGTGGGCTGACAAATATGGTAAGTGGTTGAGTATCTCTAGCAAAGATATCACGAAGGCAAAGCGGTGGTTTGACCAGCAAGGTGGCAAAGCAGTTTTTATTGGTCGTCTTGTACCAGGAGTCCGCACTTTAATTTCGGTTCCCGCAGGCATAAGCAATATGCACTTGCTCCCATTTTTAATTTACTCAACTCTAGGTAGCGCTGCATGGGTTGGTTTGCTAACATACGCAGGGTACGCGTTGGGTAGTCAGTATGAACTAGTGGACAAGTACCTGGCTCCTGTATCTAAAATTGTGCTTGCAGTTCTCGTCCTGGCATTTGTTGTTTGGGTGATGAAGCGGAGGCGAAAAAACAGGAGAAAGTAAAAAAACCTTGTCGCCAACGAACGCAGAAAAACAAGCGTTTTTTGGGTAAAACAAAGCGTTATCACCGATGTCACTCTCGCTCCTGCTTTACTATTTTATGGTAAAGAGCCAAAATCATGCGCGATGGCGCAAAGCGCCGCGCCCTTGGGGGCGATCGCGCTTTGCTCAACAACTAAGTTATTGTTTGTATATTTCTTGGTACAGTTGACGCAATAAAGGTTTTCTGATACACGCCTTTATGTAAGATGGGCATGATAACTTGTTATAGCTAAGTAAGTACTAGGAGCTTTCATGACAGACCAACCTTCTGCCGCCACTCCGATGAATGCCGCTGCTATCCCAATGAATAGAGATAGAGTTTCGGCATCTACCCCAATAAATGCCGCTCCTCCTCAAGCAGTTGGTGGCGGTGCGGGAAAAAAGATTCTTAGTGTTGACTTAGGTAGAACTTCCACCAAAACTTGTATTAGCCGCGAGCCTAACAATGTGGTGTTCGTGTCTGCCAACGTCAAAGAAATGTCAATGGAACAGGTGCGCGGGGGTGTTTTTGAAGCGCGTGCTACTGACCCATTAATGGATTTGTGGCTGGAATATCAAGGCAGTGGATATGCTGTTGGTCAACTCGCAGCAGATTTTGGGGCTAACCTAGGTGTGGGTCAATCTAAAGTTGAACACGCATTGGTAAAAGTCTTGGCTTGCGCTGGCTACTTTAAACTCAAGGATGAGGTCTCTGTGATCCTGGGTCTGCCTTACCTTTCTCAAGAACAATTTGAAAAGGAAAAAGCACAGCTCATTAGCCAACTGAGCGGTCCTCATGTGATGAATTTTCGTGGTGAAGCCGTATCGCTGAACGTTACCAAGGTTTGGGTGATGCCAGAAGGCTATGGCAGCTTGCTTTGGACTGAGGCTCAACCTAAAAAAGGCGCAGCACTACCCGATTTCACGAAAGTCTCTGTGGCGATTGTGGATATTGGACATCAAACGACCGATTGTTTGATGGTTGATAACTTCCGCTTTGCCCGAGGTGCTTCCAAGAGTGAAGACTTTGGTATGAGCAAGTTTTATGAGCTGGTTGCTGCCGAAATAGAGGGAGCAGATAGCCAATCTCTCTCTTTGATTGCCGCAGTCAACCGACCCAAGAGCGATCGCTTCTACCGTCCTAGAGGTGCCAGTAAGCCCACCAATCTGGATGATTTTCTCCCCAATCTCATAGAAATGTTTTCTCGCGAAATCTGTAACCGCGTGCTAGCATGGCTACCAGAGCGCGTTACCGATGTGATTCTCACCGGAGGAGGTGGAGAATTCTTCTGGGAAGATGTTCAGCGCTTGCTCAAAGAAGCAAAAATTAATGCCCATCTAGCTTCACCGTCCCGGCAAGCAAACGCTTTGGGGCAGTACATTTATGGAGAAGCACAGTTATCCTCCGCTCGCGCTAGAGCTTAAGACTGATGTTCCAATGGTCAAAAAAAGTCGTTAAATCCGTTTCGTTCGAGCCAGGGGTGGCTGACGAAAGCCTGTTAGCTCTCGTCGAAAGTCATTTGGAAAAAGATCCCCAAAAGACTTTCAGCGACCTCTGTAAAGAAGCCTTATGGCAATCTTTGTGCGTACCGGAATCTGTACGACCAGCCCCAAAACCACCAGCAGCAACAGTAACACCAGGGGTGGAACAACAAATTGCTGACTTAAGAAGTCAGATAGCTGACCTTGAGGAACGTTTTTTTGCCAAGGAATCTAATCGGTTGGAGATGATGGAACACCATCTGATGCAACTTAGTCAACAAGTGGCTCAACTGGCTATCATGGTCAATCATGTATCAACCAGTCCCCCTCCAACACCCCAACCTGCACCAGTGCTAGAAGTTATAAATAATACTTCTACTCCTACTAATGCTGCTGCGACTCCTCCTGCTGAAGTTGACCCAGTTATCAGCCGCATTAGTCAATTTCTGGATGATTTCTAAGGAAATTTCAGGGTGTAAAAGTGTTTCGCTGCTGTCAAACCTCCTTAACGGGAATTCCTGTTAAGGAGGTTTAATGTTTGTGAATTTGCCTTGTTCCCAGTCAGAGGCTGGGAATACCATTGGGAGGCTCTGCCTGCCTTACTTGTGGCAGAGCCGCCTCAAGGGCATTTCCAGGTTCCACCTGGAAACGAGATTTTAGAAGAGTTTTGGCTTAAATTGACACCAATGGCATCCTGGTTCCCTCCAGTTTCTAGGACGGGCTAGAAGCCCATCCCACAAGAAAAGTTGGATATTTTTTAATTTGGAAGTCCCTAAGAGATTAGAATCAGCTTACTTTGGTTAAGACTGACATGATTGGAATACTTTTTGAAGCCCAACATTTTGAAGTATTATCAACTCGCAACTTAACCTGAAACCCTTGAAAGGGCGGATTTAGTCCATACTCTGATGTAATGGCTTTCACAAAGTTCTCAATTTGCTCCTTTCTATTAATTGAAACCTCATGACGACTTTCATTAGGTACAGATGCCGCAAAAGTAAATATTAGCCAAGCTTTATTCCAAATCAATGCTCCTAATTTTTCAGTCAAAAGACATATTGTTCGCTTTTCGTCAGGACGAAATCGTGTTTCATCTAGCCGTGAAATATAAATCAATACGTCAATTTTAGTGAAATCAACACTAGCTTTTATCAAATCTAGGTACTTTTTATCACACTCTATATCATCCTCTGCTAGTCTTGGTGTATCGATGAGATACTCAGTAAGCGCTGGTTGAGAATGACATAATCGCCTGTTTCCTGGTACATCTACAATGCGATCGCGTAAGCGCAAAGCGCAGGCGCAGCCAAAGCGTAGCGTGTCCGTGCCTCCTCCGGAGGAACTTGCGCTAACGCCGCTCTAGGGTACCGTAGGCATAGGACTCAGGGGCGCTCTGCGCCATCGCCTCAAAAATAACCTATGCCAAAGTCATTTGTTATACAATTTTCCCAACCAAGGCGATAAAATAGGCACAATGCGAGAACTTTACCCACCCATCGAACCTTACAAAAAAGGCAATCTTAAGGTTTCCCACCTCCACACGATTCATTTTGAAGAGTCAGGCAACCCGCAAGGTAAGCCAATTGTTTTGCTACATGGAGGACCTGGTGGTGGATGTCCGCCTTTTTATCGACAATATTTCCATCCAGAAAAATGGCGTCTGGTGATGTTTGACCAACGCGGTTGCGGTCAAAGTACACCTCATGCGGAACTGCGCGAGAACACCACTTGGGATTTGGTCGGTGATATTGAAAAGCTGCGATCGCATTTAGGGATAGAAAAGTGGGTAGTATTCGGGGGCAGTTGGGGCAGTACTTTATCATTAGCCTACAGTCAAACTCATCCCACTTCATGCACGGGGCTGATTCTACGCGGCATATTCATGTTGAGGCAAAAAGAATTGCGCTGGTTCTACCAAGAGGGGGCTAGCTATATTTTTCCTGATACTTGGGAAGAATATTTAAAACCAATTCCAAGAGCTGAACGTGACGATTTGCTCACAGCTTATTACAAACGGTTGACCAGTCCAGATTCACAAATTAGGTTAGAAGCAGCGCGTGCTTGGTCAATTTGGGAAGCTAGTACAAGTCGATTGTTTCCAGATACACAACTTATCCAAAAGTTTGGCGAGAATGACTTTGCGGAAGCATTTGCGCGAATTGAGTGTCATTACTTTGTGAATAAGGGATTCTTTGAAACAGAAAATCAATTACTTTTAAATGTTGACCACATCCGCCATATTCCTGCTGTGATTGTTCAAGGGCGTTACGATGTCGTTTGTCCAATGATATCAGCTTGGGAATTACATCGTGCTTGGCAGGAAGCAGAATTTGTTGTTGTTCCTGATGCTGGACATTCGATGAGTGAACCAGGAATTCGCACTGCTTTGATTGAGGCAACAGATAAGTTTGCATTAAGTAAGTAGGGAACATACTCGTTTGCTAAGGTGTCATCAATAGCGTGGTATTACTGTTACATTTTGTATACTAGATGCCTTTTTTACCGGGTGCCCTGTGTGAATGCTAGAATCCTCAGTTAGGAAGTAGGGATACCTCAATGCCAGTAGCAGCTAACTCAATCAAGTTTGGTACAGATGGCTGGCGTGGTGTGATAGGCGATGAGTTCACATTTGAACGTGTAGCCTTGGTCGCTCCACTTGCCGCAAAAGTGTTACTTAATACATATGGAGAAAAAGTAGGCAGCCGGACAATCGTTGTCGGACACGACAGACGATTTATGGCAGAAGACTTTGCTCGTAAAGTTGCTGAGGTTGTCTCAGCGGCTGGGTTTGATGTACTGCTGACAGATACCTTTGCCCCAACCCCAGCTTTTAGTTGGGCGGCAAAGCAACAAAATGCTTTAGGCGCATTGGTTATTACTGCTAGTCACAATCCTGGTAAATATTTGGGCTTAAAAGTCAAAAGCGCTTTTGGTGGTTCCGTACCGCCAGAAGTCACTCAACAAATAGAAGCACTTTTATCAGCAGAGGCACTACCCCCCGCGTCAATCCCAGGCAAGATAGAGATATTTAACCCTTGGCGCAGTTATTGTGAAGGTTTAGAAGGCAAAGTCAATATAGCGAAAATCCGCGATGCGATAAGCACAGGTAAACTCACGGTATTTGCCGATGTGATGCACGGCGCTGCTGCTGGCGGACTGGCGATGCTACTCGGCAATGAGGTTAAAGAAATTAACAGCAATCGCGATCCCCTGTTTGGTGGCGGCGCACCCGAACCACTACCTAAATATCTTTCGCATCTATTTGAGGTGATGCGAAATCACCGAGAAACCAATCAAGCAGGTTTAACGGTGGCTTTGGTGTTTGATGGAGACAGCGATCGCATTGCCGCTGTTGATAAACAAGGTAACTTCCTAAGTTCACAAATCTTAATCCCAATATTAATCGACCACTTGACGTTACGGCGCGGCTTTCAGGGTGAAATCGTCAAAACTGTGAGTGGTTCTGACTTGATGCCTCGCGTAGCAGCATTGCACAACTTGTCGATTTTTGAAACACCCGTAGGTTATAAATACATCGCTGACAGAATGCTAGAAACACAGGTGTTGTTGGGCGGCGAAGAGTCGGGAGGAATTGGCTACGGAAGCCACATTCCGGAACGGGATGCACTTCTGTCGGCATTGTATGTACTAGAAGCTATCGTGGAATCTGGGCTGGATTTAGGTGATTATTATCGCCACTTGCAAGAACAAACAGGTTTCACTTCCGCATACGATCGCATCGATTTACCCCTTGCGAGTATGGAAGTGCGATCGCGTCTTTTGCAACAACTGCAAAGCCAACCTTTAACAGAAATAGCAGGAAAAGCAGTCATTGATTGCCAAACAATTGACGGCTACAAGTTCCGCCTAGCAGATCAAAGTTGGTTAATGATTCGTTTCAGCGGTACCGAACCCGTTTTACGCTTGTACTGCGAAGCCCCTACACTAGAGCAAGTGCATCAAACTCTAGCTTGGGCGAAAGACTGGGCAGAGTAATATCAGTTATCAGTTATCAGTTATCAGTTGTCAGTTATCACAGTTAACTGTTAACTGTTCACTGTTCACTGACTTCAGAAGTAAAATTTGCTCTTAGTCTTGCTTTTAGACAAGAGCATTGTACTTCATGCACGAACAACGTGCTTTATCAGTTGTCAGTTGTCAGTTATCACTCTTAACTGTTAACTGTTAACTGTTCACTGTTCACTGACTTATGACATTACTTGTAGTAGCCACAGGAAATCCAGGTAAGTTGAAGGAAATGCAAGCTTACCTGGTTGATTCTGGTTGGGAATTAACCCTCAAACCAGAAGAATTGGATATAGAAGAAACGGGAGACACCTTTGCTGCCAACGCCTGCTTGAAAGCATCCCAAGTGGCACAAGCAACGGGAAATTGGGCGATCGCTGATGATTCTGGCTTGCAAGTTGATGCCCTTGGTGGCGCACCTGGAGTGTATTCTGCACGTTATGGCAAAACCGATAGCGATCGCATTGCCAGGTTGTTGAGCGAATTGGGTGATACACCAAATCGGCAAGCGCAATTTGTTTGTGCAATGGCGATCGCTTCTCCAGATGGTACTATTGCTTTAGAATCAGAAGGTGTTTGTCGTGGGGAAATTCTCCATGCCCCTCGTGGTAGTGGCGGTTTCGGCTACGATCCAATTTTTTACGTCCCCGAAATGCAACTGACATTTGCTGAAATGACATCAGAATTGAAGCGTTCTGTTAGTCATCGAGGCAAAGCTTTTGCAGTCTTACTTCAAAAGTTGCCTCATTTACAAATTACTCATAGTTAGTTATGAGTTGTTAGTTGTTGGTTGAGTTTATGACTAACGACTAACAACTAACGACTAACGACTAAACTGCTTCTGTATTCTTTTCCCCAGTCCGAATCCGCACAACTTGTTCAACTGGGGAGATGAAAATTTTGCCATCACCGATTTCACCAGTGCGAGCCGCTGCAATAATTTTGTCAACAACCATATCAACCTGGTTGTCTTCAACAACTATTTCCACTTTAAGTTTTTGCAAAAACTCAACAGTGTACTCAGAACCACGATAGCGTTCTGTTTGACCTTTCTGCCGTCCAAAACCCCGGACTTCAGAAACAGTCATGCCAACTATACCAGCATTAACTAGGGCAATTTTGACCTCATCAAGCTTAAAGGGACGGATAATAGCTTCTACTTTTTTCATTTTTTGTCTCCTGACTTCTATGTTTATAAAAGTGTAGGCTGAAAAGCCAGTGCGTTTACGCCAAAGATGAAACCTTTGGCGCTTAATTTGAACAAGCCTTGAAAGTGGTGTAACGCCTAAAAAGGCAGCGCAACCTCAAATAAATATCTACGAAATTGGCACATGGCATCACGATAGATGCCCTGCTTATCAAATAAAAGTCAAATTAGTAAGCATTGTCTACCTGAATGGTCTTTTAAGTAATAACTTGAGGTTTATAGCTCAATTTATCATTTTTTCGTAGTTTATTTAACTGAAAAAAAAGATGAATTGTGATCTGCGCTCAATTGACTGGGAGAATGGTTTCACCTAACGACTATGTTTTTCCAATAAGGGGCGTACAACCAAATACCCAGCACCAAAACCTAGAACAATAATTAACAAGATAGCTATTATCAACCACCAGCCTTTAATTTGCGTTGGCTCAGATTCACTGTAGGGATAATAACTGACTTCCTGTTCTTCTATAAACACTGGTTCGGGAATGGAACTCGGAATTTCCATTTCTGTAGGAAAGACAGGTGTTGGAGAAGGTTCTGCGGAGGAAGGACGCCCACGGAAAACTTGTTCTTTGGGAGACACTGGGGTGACTGGTCGTTTGGTTTGAGATTTATCATCAGGTATAGCTTGAGAAGCTGTGTGAGAACTAACCTTTGGTTGTGAATCAACCAACTTTTGCAGGCGCAAAACAGACTCAACAGCTTTCTTTATTTCTTGGCGAAGTAATTGATTTTCTTGTACCAGTTGTTGATTTTGGGCGGTAAGACTATCTAACTTTGCTTGAGAAGTATGTAACTCTGTTGCCAAATCCCGATAAACAGAGATGGGTACAGAGGGAGAATAGGCTTGGGTATTTCCTACGGGTGTATTGCTGTGAACAGAATCTGAGATTGTTCGCATTGGTGGATTAGCATCAAAATAGAACTTAAGTCAACGAAGCGGATTTGCTATCAGAGACTAGCAGTCTCTGAAACTATGCCCAACAATAATGGAAAAGTGTGCATAGGGGAAAGATTATTAATTTACAATTTAGGGCAAAAAGATACAAGTCAATCAATAATAGAATATTTATCCCAAAGGTATGAGGTTAACTGGAAGTTTAGGTAGAAAAGGAGTTCAGCATATTCTGCACCTTGCGTAACTACTGAACGACTTTGGTAGAGGCTTACACCTGGCGTTCCCCTGATATCAAGAGTGGAAAGAAGTGTCCCACAGGACCTTGTCCTTTGCCAATATCAAGAGAGTAGGAGAGTGCAGAAGTGACATATTCCTTTGCCTTTCGCACTGCTGTGAGCAAGTCGGTTCCCAGTGCAAGATGAGCGGCGATCGCAGCTGACAGTGTACAACCAGTACCATGGGAATTTTTTGTATCTACGTGTTTTGTTGTCAAAGTTTCCATCTTATGCCCATCGAACCAGATATCAACACCACGCACACTCCCCTGCATACCGCCACCCTTGACTAAAACAACCTTTGCCCGTGTATTCTGGTGAATGATTTGCGCGGCTGC
Source organism: Scytonema sp. PCC 10023 (assembly GCF_963920835.1). Classification (NCBI taxonomy): domain Bacteria; kingdom Bacillati; phylum Cyanobacteriota; class Cyanophyceae; order Nostocales; family Scytonemataceae; genus Scytonema; species Scytonema sp. PCC 10023. The sequence goes on along the minus strand of NZ_CAWUDP010000009.1, from coordinate 4,077 downwards.
TCTCATATCATCTAAGCAGTTAATTTGTAAACCGCTCAAAATCTGAGCTTCGTAGCGGTTTGGTGTAATGATAGTTGCCAGGGGAATGAGGAGATTGCGCAGACTTTTCACGGCATCATCATCAATCAATTGCGCCCCCGTGCGGGATACCATCACTGGATCGACAACTAAGTTATGAATTTCTAAAGCCTTCACCTGTTGGGCAACAGCGGCAATGATTTCCTGATTGAGTAACATTCCCGTTTTCGCCGCTTGCACACCTATATCTTCATATACCGCACGAATTTGCGCCACAACAGCCTCTGGCGGCATAGCATCAACCCGGTTCACCCCCAAAGTATTTTGTGCGGTGACGCAGGTAATAGCGCTTGTACCGTGGACGCAGTGAAAAGCAAAAGTGCGTAAATCGGCTTGAATACCTGCACCACCACCGCTATCAGATCCGGCGATAGTTAAAGCAACGGGCATAGGTGTTGTTTCGGCGTTCATAGTTTAGGGAAAAGGGAGATAGGGAAGTGGAAGAAGCCAGGGAAGATGAGAATAAATTGCTAATGACTAATGACTAATGACTCTTGAGTGCAAAAACTTGCCCCATTCAGCGGCTAAGGGAATTTCTGTAAAAGGAACACGTACTGAATTCCCAGATTCAGCAAACAGAAATTCCAACTCGATAGTACGACCTTTTTGTGGCGGCTGTTCTATCTCTACTGGTTTGTCATCTACTAAAAGGCGAACTTGTTGGACATCAAGCAAAGAAAAAGTTTCTAGCTGAATTGGACCTTTTGGCGTTGGTTTGCCCCAAGTTATATTGTTACCTTTTTGACCCAAAACTGCATAGATATCAAACTTAGCTCGTTCAAATTGCTCCGCCCAAGTGCGATATGCCTCAATTTTTTGATACTCCTTGGAACCTTGCCAAGCCAACCAAAAAAATGCAAATAACAGGGGTAACCATAAAAGACCGCGTTCCATCGTTGATAAATTGTCCTGAGTTTTGTGTAAAAGTTGTAAGTTTACTCCTAAACGCACCAATAAGGCGCGTGTATGAGTTATGGTAGTGAGCAAACTGGCAAAAAGCTGTAATGGTTTGAGATGAGAAAGCTAATATTATTTTGCTTATTTGTCATCGGGCTAGGTGTTGCCCTGTTTAATTTTATTAATTTTCAGGGACTGGCAACCAAAGGCGAATTTGAGACAATAGTGCTAAACTTCCGCGAAGATCTTCCCAAAGAGGTATTGCAGCAGGATCTGCAAGCTATTGCTCAACAGTACAACGTCACTCCCCGATTAGATAATCAATTTTCCGCCAAGGAGAATGTTTATATCATCAAGGGCGATAAACAGCGACTCAAAGAACTGAAAAAGTCGCCATTTGCCCAAGCAATGGATTTTATTGAGCCAAATTATATCTACAAGATTCCAAAACCAGGTAAAGTTTCTTGGGAAGCAGAATTATTGCACCCCTCACAAGAGGCTGACGAAGCGAAACCGACATTAAAAGGTCCCAACGACCCCTATTACAGCAAGCAGTGGAATCTGCACAATATCAATATTGAAGGCGCGTGGACTCAAACCAAAGGCAAAGACATTACGGTTGCAGTCATTGATACTGGCATTACTCGCGTCCGCGACCTCATAGAGACAGAATTTGTCCCTGGCTACGACTTTGTCAACGACACAGTAAAAGCTGACGACGACAACGGACACGGCACCCACGTTGCTGGTACCATCGCCCAATCCACGAACAACAGCTATGGCGTAGCTGGTATTGCCTACGAAGCCAAGCTGATGCCTCTCAAGGTACTTAGTGACTATGGCGGCGGGACTGTTGCCGATATTGCCGAAGCGATTAAATTTGCTGCTGATAATGGCGCAGATGTGATTAATATGAGCTTGGGCGGTGGCGGTGAAAGCCATTTGATGAAAGACGCGATTGACTATGCCCATAGAAAAGGCGTCGTCATCATTGCCGCTGCGGGTAATGAAAATCAGAATTCTGCTTCCTATCCAGCGCGTTATCCCTATGTTATTGGCGTTTCGGCATTAGGTCCAGATGGAGAAAGAGCACCCTATTCTAACTTTGGTGCTGGAGTCGATATCTCCGCCCCTGGTGGCAGTGATGCAGGCAAGATTCTGCAAGAAACCATAGACCCCGAAAACAAGGGTGTAAACGTATTTATGGGCTTCCAAGGTACAAGCATGGCAGCGCCTCACGTTGCTGGTGTTGCTGCATTGGTAAAAGCCTCTGGCGTCAAAGAACCAGATGAAATCCTCGAAGTCCTTAAACAGTCAGCACGAACTGTCCAAGATGATGGTTTGAACTATTACGGTGCTGGACTACTAAATGCAGATGCAGCAGTACAACGTGCTACCCAAGGGCAAATCAGTTTCCAAGATTTCTTCCGCTGGTTACGGGATAACGGCTATCTCAACCCCGGTTTCTGGATTGATGGCGGTGCTGTGGCGCTGTTACCCAAGATTTTGATGATCCTCGGTTCCTATGCGCTGGCTTGGTTTTTACGGGTTTACTTTCCGTTCAGCTGGGGCTGGACTTTATCTTGGGGTTTGATTGCTGGTAGTTCAGGATTATTCCCCCTCAAAGGAATCTTTATCTTTGACCTTCCACAATGGCCCTTCCGCTTGTTGGGCAGTTCTATTCCTGAATTAGGCAACACCCTGCAAGGAACAAATGCTTTTAATCCGCTGTTTGCCAGCGTGCTGATTCCCTTAGTCTTAATGGCATTATTGCTAGGAAATCCTAAATGGAAGTGGTTTGCCATTGGTTCATCGCTAGGTGTAGCAGCGTGTTTGGCGGTAAGTGCGGTATCAGATCCCGCAGTTTGGGGATTAGGCAGTGGTATCCTAGCTCGTATGTTCTTGCTCGTTAATGCCGTGCTATGTTTCGGTTTAGCTCGTTTAGCAGTCAAAAACGAAGAACAACCAGCCTAACGAGAGATGTGGAAGTAGGGGGAGACAAGGAAGAAGTCATTGTTTATTTACTTCCTCATCCCCCTCATCCCCCTCATCCCCCTCATCCCCTCAACACCGGAGGTTACTAAATATGAGCATTACAGTTACAGGTACCGTAGAACGCCGTGACATTGGTACTGGCGCTTGGGCGTTAGTTACTGATGATGGTGTGACCTATGAAATCTCTAAAAAATCTGACAAAAGCTTACTCAAACAAGGACAAAAAGCAAAAGTCACTGGACAGGTGCGTGAAGATGTTATGACCATTGCCATGATTGGTCCAGTGCTGGAAGTCAAATCTTTTGAAGTCCTTAGTTCTGATTAGACGCTTGTGAATTCAGAACTTCTTGCAGGCGACTTCTAAATTCCCCTTTGGGATGACCACCTTTAACCTCACCCAAAATCTGAAATTCTCCTTCTGGCGAATCACAAACAATGTAGGTGGGCCATCCCATTTCTGATTTATCAGGATACTGAGTGAGCAGAATCTTACGATACTTACGATAAGTAGCTGTATCCTGCATTTTCACATCAATAAATTGCAAGCCCAGTTCTTCAGCGACCTTTTTGTCATAGAAAGACATCTTGTGGCATAGACCACAATCTTCTGAAGAAAACTTAATGACAGCTAAATTCATGGATATGCAACTCTCTAGCTACTAACACTAGCTTTTGGCTCAAACAACAACATAGCAGTATACAAAGCAAAAAATTATAGAAAAAATATTAAGAATTGTAGCTGTTGTTATTTTGTTCAAAATAAAAAACCCCAAGTAGCTAGTAGCTAGCCAGGGGCGTTAGTTATCAGGGTGCATCTACCAATACTATGTTCTATGAATAACTACGCTGTTCCGGACAAAAAGCGGGAAAATTGTCGTAAGATAGTGTGTAAAAAATAAAAAACCCCAAGTAGCTAGTAGCTAGCCAGGGGCGTTAGTTATCAGGGTGCATCTACCAATACTATGTTCTATGAATAACTACGCTGTTCCGGACAAAAAGCGGGAAAATTGTCGTAAGATAGTGTGTAAAAAATAAAAAACCCCAAGTAGCTAGTAGCTAGCCAGGGGTATCAGTTATCAGGGTGCATCTACCAATACTATGTTCTAT